>NZ_PUIA01000015.1 GCF_002967715.1 Blastopirellula marina | reverse complement strand
CGCAGACTTCGCGTCGCAGTGGCCTGCTTCCGTTCGGGCTACGCCCTCACTCCAGCAGCCCACTGCGATTCCTTTTACCCAATCCGAACTCTCATAACGGTGGGCCAGGTTTTTGGGGCATTTCAGAGTCGAAACGTGACACGACAATTCTCGCGCTCGATTTGCAGCAAATTGAAGATACGGCGAATGCCGATTACGTTGCCGCAGCGGCCATCGCTGGGCATCTCGAAACTTATAACAAAGCAATTTTGGAAGCCACTGCGAACTATAGTACCAATGCTGCCGCAGCAAGCTACAGCTTCAATCGCAAGGTAGCCCAGCAAGAAAAGTCATTGCGTCTTTCCGTTCAGCAAAATCGGGCTACCGTTGTCCAGGCAACCGATGGGGCTACGAATCAACTCACGATCTCGTTATCTGACAATGATTCCACCAACCAAAGCAATGAAGTGGCAGCTCAACTGGCTGGTGTTTCGGTCATCGACACGCAATTAGCAAGTCCGTTCAGCAATTTCCTCAAAGAGAAAGCGGCTGGTCAGAGCCAAGCGGCAAGTAATTTAGATATCGAGACTCAAGACTGGATTCGCGATGTCATTCTCTCGTACGAAATTTACTCCTCTGCTTCCGCTGGAGCAAATTCACAGTTTGCAGACATCCGTGAGAACACAATCTATGATCATGCAATGCTGACGGCATCAAGTCAGAAGCAGGCCACCACGTCAATCGCTAGTAGCTACCAACAGAACGGAGACACGTTCGCGGCAGCAGTAGCGGCTTACCATGATGCCGAAGCCCAAGCGCATCGTGACCATCGGATTGCGGTTGAAAAAGCGGAACGCCAATATGAGTTCGACAATGATGCGGCAGCACGCGACGCTTCGATTGCCGCGGCCGCGACCGCGTTTGCCAACGCCGCCAAGTCGTATACCGATGCGTACTACGCGGCAGCCGTATCAGCCGATGGCCAGCATCGGGTCACAATCGCCAAAGCCGATTCCAATCACGAAAATAATGTCGGTCAATCTCGGCTCCGTGGAACTTCAACCATCGCGGATGCCCAAGTTACACTTGTTCAAACGGATGCCGCGGCGTCTCGTACTTTGCAGGAAACCATCGCTGATTTAGATCAAGCATTCGCTCAATTTAAGGCAACCGATGCATATGATCAGATCGTCAATAGTCTCGCATCCAATAGTGATCCCTGGTCGACCAAGGAGTTGACGATCACGGAAGCCCAGCGAGACGGCCAACTCTTGATTCTGCAAGAGACCCATAATTTCCAAGATACTCAGGCCGCAGCAACGGAAGCCTATCTCCTAGCGGAAGCCGATGCCGTCCGAGATCAACTCGTTGGCGAGGAACAGGCAGAAGTAGTCAAATCGCTTTCCGAAAAAGATGCGGAAGTGGAAAGGAAAGAACAGCAGCAAGCCACCCATGCATCCCACCCAGTCGCATCCAACACTTCCTACGGAGAGCATGAAAGTAACGGTGCAGAACAAGGTTCCGAAGATACATCCGGCGAACCTCAAAATACAAATTCTCAGATATCAATCCCATCTTCGGTTACAGACGTTACTAGTAGTCGCATCGGAAAGTTCTTAGAGTCCGGCCCACTTCCAATCGCCAATACGGGCGAAAGCCCTGCAAGCTCTGTCGATGTCGTTGGCCAAAGCATCAACACTTCGTCGAACATCATACCTGCTGAGATTGGTATCGAAGGGCTGACGAATCAGTCTGCCACCCAACAAGGCGAACTTCAAAAAACTTTAGATGAACTCGACCGTCAATCGTTGCGTCTACTTGGCGAGCTAAACAAGGCACAGTGGAGCGGCGATCAACTCGACCCAAGCTACTATCAAGGCTTCGCTACTGGTTTCTTCTACGATGGTGCCTGGGGCAACGTAACAAGCTTGTGGAGTATTGCGAAATTTACGTGGCATCTCAATACGACTCCCGTGCGGGTCACCGGGGCGTTAGCTCAGAAGTATATTCTGGGAGATAGCAGGGCGCTTGATCAGGAGGTGGCCGATGCTAACAAAGCGAGGGAGATGCTTGAGGCGGCAACCAATTTTGTGGTAAATGCCGCCACGAAGGCCAATGAGTTTTTAGAGAACTCGATCAATCAGCACATCGAAGCCCTTACCGAGGGTGATCCAGAAAAGTTGAGGGCTCTGGCCACCAGCCACGCCCAGGCACAACTGATCATGGTGACTGTGATGGCGGAGTTGGCAACCAAGTACAACGAGCTAACGCCTGAGCAGCGAGGAAGAATTTCCGGTGCAATCACATGGGAAATCGTCCAAACCTTAGGCGAGACGGCCCTAACCGCTGGTGCGGCATCCGCGGCCACTAAGCCTGCCAAGCTCTTGGTGTTGATGGAGAAATTGCGCAATCTCAAACACCTTGACCACTTGAAGGATGTTTCGCATGTCCTGGCCAAATTGTTTGATGAAGGAAGTACGATATCGCAAACGGTCTCCAAAATACACAAAACGAGTCTGCTCGTCCTACAAAAAACGTGTTTTGCAGCTGGCACGCCCATTTTGGTTCCAGGCGGGTCGTGCTTCATTGAAGACCTGAAAGTTGGCGATGCCATCCTTTCCCGCCCGGAAGATCAACCTGATGCCCCGGTTCGAGCCAGTGCCGTCGAAGAACTGTTCCGGCTTTCAGCTCCTATCTGGGAAGTTCAAGTCGGCGGCCGCACAATTGAGACAACGGCTGAGCATCCGTTCTTCGTGGCTGGACAGGGCTGGACACCGGTAGCCAAACTAAAGGCAGGCGATGCCATTCTCGGCCATGACGACACCACGACGATGGTGCAGCGCGTTGAAGAGACAAACCGGGAAGTACCTGTCTTCAACATCCGTGTAGCAGAAGATCACACCTACTTCGTCGGAGCTGACGACTGGGGCTTTTCGGTTTGGGTGCATAATCGGTACGAAGCTCGTCAACTGGCCGATGGTGCATGGGAGGTTTATCATACGGTTGACGGATCGGTGGAGGGAGTCAGGTATGCCTCCAAAATCGAAGCGGAAAAGGCCGCAAAGCTATTCAACGAGGATGCGGCTAAGGCTGCGGCGGCTCTTGCCGAAAACGGTGGACTCGGCAAGCTCGTTAAGGTTCATAGTCCCGACTCTGCAGCCGATGCTCTAGCTAAACGACTGGGAGGTGAGTCACGAGTAAAGTTTTCTAACGGCCCAGGCAATGAGTTCGATGCCGTCAGTGATCTCTACGTTGCTCAATCTAAGCCAGCGAACTTCGTGGTAAACAAAGTGTTTCGAGATCAAGCAAAAGCAACTTTTGAGACGGCCATTCAGAGTGGGAGAAAACCGTACTTTCACTTTGAAGGTCCTCCGCATCGAGATGTCTTGCGGAAGCTCGAAGAGTATGGCAAACGATACGGGGTTGAACCTGTCATTGATTTTACACCTTTAAATTGAGTAAGACCATGTACGAATACCATCTTTGGATTGAACTTAGCGAATCGACGGAAGAATCCGATTGTGGGCAGCTTGACTCAAAGGTCGATGCGCTTAGAGCACTTGTACGTGACAAGTTAAGCTGCAAGCCCAATGACTGCATTGTCCATGTGAACTACTCCAAGGTCTTTCAGTGTTCAGGAGGTGCCAATCATCGAGGAACGGATCACGATATGTTGTTAGACGTGCTAAAACGATTAGTTGAACTTCTTCCGGGGAGTCATGGTCTCGTCTATTGGTCAGATGATGAAAGCCCCGGAAATGCGGTTTTTGATGGGTACAAGGTACTGGTAGTGGCAAGGGGCGAAGTACACGAGAGGTTAGACCCGTTTCTCTCCCCAAAAAAACCTGTTGTGGAAGACTGAATAGTTGATATGGTCTTTCGATCGATCTCCTTAGGCTGTGCCGGCTCTGGCACCAAAGACGCCACTGTACGGCAACGTAAATATCAAGAAAAGTAAGTGGGACTGGCTCTGTAGAAAACTACAGAAATAGTTTCCCCGCTAGCGGGGCTTTTAACGTAGCAGCTCTTAATGAGCGTTTCGAGTAAATCTCCGTTGGATGTGTTGGTCACTGCCAGGACCGTCGCCAAGCAAGCTTTGCCAGCATATCGGCACGTGAACAGCCCGAAGATGTTTACGCAGCATCAACTGTTTGCCTGCTTGGTGCTGAAGAACTTTCAGCGGCTCGATTATCGCGGCATCACCGAGCAACTTCTCGACTGTCAGTCGCTGACCGAAGCGATCGAGCTCGACTATATTCCCCACTACACGACGCTGCAAAAGGCAACTCAGCGGTTGCAGAAGTTTAGAGGGGCCACTGAATGAGACTGGTACACCGCTCGATCGCCTGATCAGGATCAAACTCTACATACCGCGACGCAAAAGCCTGGGCTTGTTCACGAAACGTGCTTGACTTCATCATCGCGGATAGCTGCTGAATAACTTGCTGAGTCTGGTTGGGAACGGCATCCAGCGATACGCCAAGCTCATGCGTTCGGCGGCTGAATACGGCCTGTTCGAACGTAAGGGGAATATGAAATACCGGTCGCCCGGCCAGGAGGAACTCGCAGCAGGTTCCGTGATTTCCGTTCATGATCGCCAGATCGCACGACTCGACCACTGTGGCCAAATCGATATGCCGATCCGCCAGGCGGACATTGGGTGGGAGCGATTTGCCAAGTTCCGCGACATTCAAACCGTCTCCGACAACAAGCGTCGAGCATCCCTGGCCCCCTAGCCACCGCAGCAGTTCCTTGATCGCCCGAAACGGTTTCAGATAGGCATAAACCTTCAGACCTTCGCCATCCGGCCATTGTATCTCGGCCGAGTCTTTCGCGCGGTGCCGCTTCTTGGCCGACCAGGCCCCTAGGTACTCCCCCCCCTTGGCGATGCGGATAGTGATCGAGTTCCTTGAAGGTGGTTAATAGATTGGCCGTTACGTCCGAATAGATCTGGCCGATCCGGTCGATCGTGGGCTGCCGATTGCTTTGCAGAACGCCATTGATTCGCTCGATGAACTGCTGTTCGTCCCTGGCCCTAAGTTCCTTCGGCATCGGTCGCCAGGGTGCCATTTCACACAAGGGGAATTCATCGACAGGGCAGAAGAAGCCGGTACCGATGGTAAACGAGGGAATCGAGAGTCCGCGTGAGGCGAGAATGCCCGTCGGGGCGTGATCGAGGACGAGGCAGTCGGGCCGAATCAGCTGATAAAGATTCCGCCAGGCCTGCACCATCGCTTTCAGTTCCTGAGGATCGCCAAACCCCATATTCTGCAGCAAATGCCCGAACGTAGCTGGAGCAGGATTGTGGGGAATCGCTTTGCTAATCTTCACTGGTGCCTGATACAGTTGAATGTCCAGATCGCCGAACGCCGCGCCTGCCCGAGCCAGGTCCTTGACGATCAGGGTAATGCGATGCCCCGACGCCATCAGTCGCTCGGCCACCGGACGAAACGGCCCCAAGTGCCCATAGCCTCCGCCCAGTTCCCACCCAAAAACGATGTGCGCCACAACCTTACTGCCTGATTGCTAATTGACTGTTTGCCTGACCGTGGTTGATCTGGAAGGGCGTTGAATCCAACTCTTGATTGATCACCGAAGAGATCGCCTCAGTGTTTATCTCCCGCAATTTTTAAACCTCGCATTATAACTTGCCAAGTCGTGCCAGTGCTATCAATTGCAGTTAATCGAGAAGATGGAATTCAAGTCTTGTCGTGCAGGCGAGACCGCTGTTCGTTGGTAGTCCCCTAGGATAACTCTTGTCCAACCTAGCCGTACCCGAATAGCGAGAGGCATGACGCGAAAAGTCTTGCGGTCATACCATCTGCCCTGAAACGGAATACCGTGAATGGGGCATTGATGATGATGCCAATAGCTAAGAAAAAAGTTCAAGGGCCGCCCTGTTGGGCGGCCCTACTAGGTTTGACTACTTCTGACAATTCTACTTTCGCGAAGAATGACCATGTCGACGTCCGACATGGTATCCCTTCCGGCTTCCCAATTGCTTACCGGTCTTGTAGCAAGCCCAGGCAACAACAGCCCAGAATGCAAACTGCACGATGGTCTCCATAGATCCTCCCACTTCACGAATTAACAAAACTACCTGTCCGAGCGTCGCCAATTCGCACAACGAGGATGGTATCGGTGCTGACGCCGCCCTCGCTGCTGACCACCCCGGATCAAACGCAGATCGACTTGATCCGCTGCACTCCGAGGATGCGTCGATCGTGACAAGACTGCCGTTTCCGAAGTGTGGGAGTTAGGCTGCTTTCGGTTCATAACACTCGCTCCCCGAAGACTCCCGTGCTCTCAAAAACTCGACTTCGTCCCAGTCGATGACGTTCGGACCGAAACCGACATCGTCGTCCAGTTCGTCTGAAGGTTCTTCGACTAGCGAAAATCCCAGTTCCCGGATCGTGGAAACACTCTCGCCAGTTGCCTCGGCAACTGCTCGGTAAATATCAGAAGCGTGCATGGATTCATTTCTCCTTAGGTCAAGAAACAGAAAGAGCCCTTGCCGGATCGCACTCCAGCAAGGGCTTCGGAAAGCGTGGGATCACATCAGTGTGCTAATCGTTGGCTTGAAGAGAGCCAATGCTCTTCCAGCCAACTGACCTCTGCACTCAACGCGATGCTGCGATTTTTAAACGGACCAAGTCTTGGCCCACCGACGGGTGCGAGATCCGCAAACCACTGACCGTCGTCGTTCGGCTCGACGTGGGAACCGCGCGAGATCGACAGTTTGCCGAGCGTATGGAGGTCGAGCGTCTCGTCATAAAGACAACGAATGTTCCCCGTGGATGAGATGACAAGTTGCATAGGGCACCTCACTTCGGAGAGCGGATAATCCGCCGACGTGGCCGATCTACCAACAGTTCGTCCAGCGTTGCCTGTACGCTCGATAGTTCACGGCTGACCGACTGTCGTACCTGAGCGTCGTCTCGTAGCGTCTGAGGCTGCACGCCCTGAACAATGTTCTGGCACTGCGAAACGAGCTCGTCGAGTTGGTCATTCGACCGAACATTCAAGGAACGAAATCGTTCAAAG
>NZ_PUIA01000014.1 GCF_002967715.1 Blastopirellula marina | reverse complement strand
CGTGGGCCACACCAACTCATTTCAGAGGAAGTACCACCATGTCCCACCCCCACGAAACCCCGGAGAGCGAACGCTACCCCACGCCGTACGCCGACCACATTCGAAAGATCGGCGAAGATCTGCTGGAAGAAATCCGCCAGGCCGATCTCGAGATCGAGCGGCTGGAAGCGGAGATTGCCGCGCTGCAGAAAGCGCAAGAGGCGAAAGAGCGAACGCCGCCACCTCTCGATTCCCTCGACCAAGAGATGCACGAGGCCATCCAACAACGACCGAGCGTTCCTCGCTTCCGCGTCGATGCGCACGGCAGGTTCACGCGGCGCGAGGAATCGTTCAACAACCTGCGGCCCAAACCGGTGGATGTCGACGCGATCCTTACCAGATCACTACCCACGCAAGAGTCGCCACCCAACAAGAAAACCTCTCACCCTCTCCCCGCAGGGGCGAGGGGACCGGATCGCGGGGGCTCGGTTGACTACCGGCGGGTACCAAGGTCCGAGCAACACCAGATACCCCAACCCTCACCGCACCCAACACCACCCCGGGGGCCACGCCCAAGTCTGCTTGGGCGTGCTTCTCGGCGGCATGCGTTACCACCGCCAGATCCTGCGGTGACATTACATCGACGGGCAGGCGATACCGCGGACGGCGCTACACTCCACGCAGAGTCCGCGTTGCGGCGATGCACATGTCTTCGCTTTGATCGAAGGACTTCGATTCGGCGATTACGCGGACGATTGGTTCCGTATTGCTCGCCCGAGCAATCAGCCAGCGATCTTTCCAGGTGAAGCGCAGACCGTCCCCTTCGTCGAGCATGGCGTCGGCGTATTGGTGCTTCAGACGATCGAAACCTGACGGCAATGCCTCGGGATCGAGATCGACTTTATGTTTGACGATCTCGTATCGTGGCAAGGCGTCGGCCAGTTTGCCAATCGACTTTTTCTTCTTGGCCATCAGTTCCAGAATGTTGGCCATACCAACGAAACTGTCGCGAATGTAGCCGACCTGCGGATCGATCGGCCCACCGTTTCCTTCGCCGCCGAAGACCGCGTCGCGTAGCAACATTTCCTGCGTCACGTTTGCCTCGCCAACCGCCGAGCGGAAGATCGGGCACTTGAACGAAAGCGCCACGTCTTCGTTCATGCGGCTGGTGGCCCCGTTGATGACGACGGCCCCTTTATGCTTCGCCAGAACGTTTTGCAGACACAACGCGACGGTGTACTCCTCGCCGATGTAGCGACCTTTTTCGTCGATCACCGCCAGGCGATCAGCGTCAGGGTCTTGGCAGAATGCGATATCGTACTTCCCTTGGGCGACCAACTCGGAAATCGATTTGAGGTTCGCTTCGGTCGGTTCAGCCGGATGCAGGAAGACGCCGTTGGGCTCTCCCCCCAGGACTTCGACTTCGCAGCCGAGCTTTTCCAGCAGCTTTACACCGACGATGCTGCCGGAGCCGCCGTTACTGTCGAGCAGGACTTTGAACTTTTTATCTAGAATCGGTATCGCGGTGATCGTCGCGAGGATCTTTTCGATATGGGCGGTGGTGGT
The DNA here is from genome assembly GCF_002967715.1 of Blastopirellula marina. NCBI lineage: Bacteria > Pseudomonadati > Planctomycetota > Planctomycetia > Pirellulales > Pirellulaceae > Blastopirellula > Blastopirellula marina. The sequence goes on along the minus strand of NZ_PUIA01000014.1, from coordinate 140,812 downwards.
GTCGACGCAGGCCGTCGTACTGCCGATTTCGTCCCACGGGGCCCACGTGATTGGTTGGTCTTTGTAGGCCGCTTTGACCTGGGCACCTTTTTCCGCCGAAATGACGCGTCCATCGGCCCCCATCAGCTTGATGCCGTTGTATTCCGGTGGGTTGTGACTGGCCGAAATCTGGATGCCGCCGGTGCAGCGATTTTCGCGAACCAGAATGCCCACGGTGGGGGTCGCAGCGACACCAACATCGATCACGTCGCGGCCCAGCAGGTTGATCGTTCCCTTAACGATGTCTCCCAGGGCCCAGCCGCTGGGACGACCATCGCGGGAAAGAAGAATGCTTCCCTCAGGCAATTGTTCGACAAATGCCGATACGTACCGGCTGATCGTCTCCGGTGAAAGGCTCAATCCTAAAATTCCGCGTAATCCGGACACGCTGATGATTGGTTCTTGCATCGTGCTTCGTCGGCTCGGCAGTAGTAGTAGTTTCAGGGCAATCGAGAGAGCTTCCCTACTATAAAACATAATGGGCACTCTTGGCGTGACCGTTTTCTTCGTTGCCCCGTGAAAGTGAAGAATTCACGTCCCGCCGCAGGGCCCAATTGATGATCCGTAAGGGGTTCCTTTAAAATTGGGGAATTCCTGTAGACCTAACAAGGGGACGACCATGAGCGGCAGCGACATCGACACCACAGCACTTCTCGAGCAAGTTAAGCAGGCCACGGCCGACGGAAAAATCACCGCCAGCGCTGCCGAGAACATCGAAATCTGGCTCACCGAAGACCGCTATGCCCGGTACGCCGGTCAGGTTGCCGAGCACATCACCGGCGGCAAGTGGAAAGAACTGGACGACGCGTTCTGGACGATCATCCCCTTCGGCACCGGTGGCCGTCGCGGCAAGATGTATCCGATTGGATCCAACGCGATCAACGAACGCACCATCGGCGAAAGTGCCCAAGGGTTGGCCGAGTACGTGAAGGATAACGTCGAAGGGGAGCTGTCGTGTGCGATCGCCTACGATACCCGCCACCGCTCGCGCGAGTTTGCTGAACTGTGTGCCCGGATCATGGTTTCCAACGGCTTCACGGTTTACTTCCTGGACGACTACCGCAGCACGCCGGAACTTTCGTTCCTGGTTCGCTACAAGAAATGCTCGTGCGGCATCATGGTCACCGCCAGCCACAACCCCCCCAGTGATAACGCCGTGAAGGTGTACTGGTCGACCGGCGGCCAGGTGATGCCTCCGCACGACAAGAAGATCATCGACAACGTGATGAATGTGCAGGAAATTCCGCTCGGTGTGGAATTCGACGCCGCAGTCAGCGATGGCAAGGTCGTTATCTGCACGAAAGAAACGGACGAAGCGTTCATCAGCAATGTCGCCCAGCAGAAGTTCGACGGCCCGCGTGACCTGAAGATTCTGTACTCGCCGCTGCATGGTGTGGGGGCTTCGGCCGTGATCCCGGCTCTTGCCGCCGACAACTTCACCGACGTCACCGTCTTCGGCCCACATGCCGAACCCAACGGCGACTTCCCGAACGTGCCAGAGCACGTTTCCAACCCGGAAAACCCAGCCGTCTTTGACGCTGCGATCGCGCAGGCCAAGACCGACGGCACCGAGCTGATCCTGGCAACCGACCCCGACTGCGATCGTGTTGGCTGTGCGGCCCCCAAAACGATGGACACCACCGGTGAATGGGGTACCTTCACCGGCAATCAAATCGCGGCCCTGCTGTGCGATCACGTTTTGTCGGAACGAAAGAAAGGTGGCGGGCTCACTTCCGATCACTACATCGTCAAAACGCTGGTCACCACCGAGATGGCTCGCCGCATTGCCGACAGCTACGGCGTGCGAACCTGTGGCAACCTACAGGTTGGCTTCAAGTGGATCGGCGGCACGATGGATGCTGAAGGGCCAGATAAGTTCCTGTTCGGCTGCGAAGAATCGCACGGCTACCTGGTGGGTCAGTATGCCCGCGATAAGGACGCCGCCGTAGCTTCGATGCTGCTGGCCGAGTTGGCCGCTAAGTGCAAGGCCGAAGGCCAATCGCTGCACGAGAAGCTCGAATCGCTGTGGTGGCAGCATGGTTACCATGCCGAACGCCTGCTCAACCAGAAGATGCCTGGCAGCGAAGGGATGGCCAACATGCAGAAGCTGATGGCCAAGTTCCGCGAAGAACCACCACAAACGGTCGGCGGCCTGAAACTGCTGGCGGTTCGCGACTACGGTAGCGATACCCTCACCCTGGCCGATGGCACCAAGAAGCCCCTCAACGGCCCCAGCGGCAACATGGTGATCTTGGACCTGGAAGAAGACAACTACGTCGCCGTCCGACCTTCCGGCACCGAGCCGAAGGTGAAGTTCTACATGTTCACCTACGTCGCCGCCGAACAGCTTTCGCTGCTGTCGATGGCCCAGGAAGCGATGGAAGAACGCCTCGACGCCTTCGAGACCGACCTGAAGGCGTTCGCCGACAGCGTTTAAGAGAAGGACGATTCGGCGCTGGATGGACCACACGGTCCAAGCCCCAACAAACTAGTCCCCTCTCCACCGTCCGCGGGGGAAAGGGGACAGGAAAGAGACTACGGCTTTGCTTTAACTAGCTCGGCTACCAGCGGGGCGATATCGGCGTGGTAGGTGAAGCCTTCCTCTTCGCTGGCGGCCTGTTCGTTATCGAAGCGTTTGGCCAGCTTGCCGTCGCGGCCGTACACCAGCACCGCCGGAGGCGCGGCCAGTTCCAGCTTCTTCAGCATCGTTTCGGAATCATCCGCGGCGATAATGTTGTCGAAGGTTGCTCCGACATGCTGGAGAAACGGCATCACCTTGTCCTTGTACGTTTCGGGACCTTCGTCGGCCAGGCCGATGTAGTCCAGGCTCACCGTGATGCACTTCACGTCGTCGCCGGGATATTGGTTGTGCACGTCGACCAGCCCTGGCAGTTCCTTGATGCACGGCGGGCAATCGGTCGACCAGTAGTCGACCACCACCACCTTGCCGCGGTACGACTCGACCAGCATTTGGATCCCTTGGTAGTCCATGACCTTCACGGCGATTTCGGTGGTCTTCCCGGCCGAGACATCCACCGTTTCCGCTGGCGCGGTCATGGCTGGTTGAGGTCCCGATCCTTTGCCACATCCGCACACAGCGACCATCAGCCCGAACACTAACCAGCGCGTATTCATAATTCGACCCGCTTCCACCTTGTGAAGTTTACGCATTACGATATTCCCACAGGGGGATTATCCATCCCCGTTTTTAGCCTAGCCGCTGGGGGCCTAGCAACCAGGGCCGCCGTTTTGAACGCAAGTAACATGGATTCCGAATTCGACGCCGATTCCGACTTCGAACACCTTCGCCACAAGCCCCCGACGGCGCTCGATCAGCCGCGCGAGTTGATCGTGGCCTGCTGTCCGATGCGCAGCAACGTGAACATCTCGCGCATCGTGCGGGCCGCTTCCTGCTGTGCGATCAGCAAAGTGGTGGTGTGCGGCAATGTGAAGATCGATCCGAAGATTGCTCGCGACGGTGCCGAGAAGCTGCCGATCTCGCGTCATCGCAGCCTGGCTCCTGTTCTGCGAGACCTGAAAAAAGAAGGCTACATGCTCGTCGGTCTCGAACAGACGACCAATTCGCAAGACATCCACCACTTTCCGTTCGTGCGAAAGACGGTGCTGGTAATCGGCAACGAACGCCTGGGCATCACCGACGACATTTTGACGCTGCTTGATGCGACCGTTGAAATCCCCGTGTATGGGATGCCCTATAGTTACAACGCCGCGACCGCCACGTGCATGGCGTTGTATGAATTTTGCCGACAGTTTCCCGAAGGGTAACGGCAAGCTCGCCTATACGCACACCGGCTGCTGTTGGTTCGCGACTTCGTAGAACTTCGCTGCTCTCAGTCGGTTAAGCACTGTCAGCGATTGTCCCTTGCTGGCAATCGGTTTACGATGCGTGGAGCGCAAACCTGTCGAGACTCGTGGACGATCGCAAGTAAAACTCATGACATTCCGCACTCCCCTGCTCTGGCTTCTTGCTTTGTGCCTGGTCGTTGGCTGCAACGGCACGAAAAAGAAGGAACTTCCCAAGATCGAAACGCCCCCTCTTTCGATCACCATCGTCGCCGACGAGCCGATGGCCGAAGCCGTTCGCCGCGAACTGGCAGCCCGGACCGAAGAGAAGATCACCGTCGAGGTCGTCACCGAAGAGGTGCTGCTGGGTCAAAAGCGATTCACGAGAGACCTGCTCATTTATCCTCCGGCGATGATGGGGGAACTCATCCAGCGCGATTGGATCGCTCCCCTGCCGTCGGGCACGCTTGGCAGCGAAGAGTTGAAGCTGGATGACGTTGCATTAGGGATTTCCCAAACCGAAACACGCTGGGGATCGAAGCCGTACGCGTTGCCATTGGGCAGCCCGGTGCTGATGCTGATGGTGCGTGCCGATCTGCTGAAGCAGCTTAACCTGGATGTTCCGAAAACCTGGGACGAGTACGCTACCGCCGTCGAAACGATCCAGCAGAGCGATCTGCTCAAAAGTAGCGATACGATCGCGGCGGCCACGCTCGAACCGCTCGACGAAACATACCTGGCAAACCTGTGGCTGGCCCGCAGTGCTGCTTACGTGAAGCATGGCGAGAACCTTTCGACCTACTTCGATTTCACTACCGGCAAGGCTCGCATCGATACGCCTGGCTTCACCAAAGCCGCCGAGCAGTTGGCCGCATCTGCCCGCACGATTCCCGACGCGTTCAACTCGCTCGATCCGAAAGCAGCGGCCGAGGCGTTCCTGGCCGGCAAGTCGGTCATGGCAATCGGCTGGATCAACAAGCACACCCTGGTGCCAGAGACGGTGCCGGAAGATATCATGTTCGCCCCCCTCCCAGGCTCACACGAAACGTACAAAACGCCTGAGAATCAATGGCTTCCCCGCCCAGGCAATCAGCCCGAAAGCATCCCGCTGTTGTCGACCTCTGGCATGGTCGGTTCCATCTCGTCGACATCAGGGCAAACGATGAACGCGGCGAATCTGCTGGTTCTGCTGACCGGGCCGGAACTGATTTCCCTGATTTCGCCCCCTTCGGAGCGAACCACCCTGTGCCGCGTCTCCTCTTTACCGATGGCCGACGCGTGGATGCCACCGAGCCTGCCAGGCACCGCCCTGAGGCAATACGCCCAGGTCAGCCTCGAGCAGTTACAATCGCCCAGGCACCTCTCGGCCCTGCGAATCCCGGGACGCGCGGCCTATGAAAAGGTCGTCCGCGAAGCGGTCCAAAAGACAATGGCCAGCGACCAATCAGAGGTGGAAACGATCTGGAAAGAAGCGGCCCAAGCCTGGGATAAGCTGTCCGCAGAATCAGGCCAAGCAGAACACATCAAAGCCTTCCGCAACAGCCAAGGGATCGGCGACAACGCGTTCTAACAAGGGCGCCAACCACAACATTTCAAACTAGACGAAGGCCCAACCGCCATTTAAAATCAACCAAACAACCTGGGGCTGTAGCTCAGCTGGGAGAGCGCTGCGTTCGCAATGCAGAGGTCGTGAGTTCAATCCTCATCAGCTCCACTTATTTGCTTTCTAAGTTTCTGAACCGGCTTGGGACCGAATGGCCTGAGCAAGATTTCTATTGAGAGTCCGACCGTTTTCTTGATCTATGGGGAAACGGGTTGCACGTTGACTCTACGCTTCACACTGCCGAGGGTGGCAGTGGCAGATGCTAGTCTTTTCTTTGGCTAGGGTCATCCTAAACGTTCTTTTGCTCTTTCAATCATTTAAGCACGCATTGTACGGATGCCCCCAATGGAAATATCCCTCTCACACGTGTCCGATTCGCCCATTACTGAAACTTTTCGGGTCGCGTTTCACTCCAGCACCGAGCGGTGTTTGCTTCCATATCCGAACATAACCGGTTTGACGTTTACAGACGCTCACGGAAAAATCGTCGCGCAATGGCGGACGCGGTTCTTGATTACCGTACCACTTGATGATTTCGTATTGGATCCTGACGCGAGAATCGCTTTCGATCTCTATGCAAACATTAATGGCAGTTACGACCAGGCTCGCTGGATGATTGACCTTCCAACCGGCACATACAATGTCCACTTTGCGTATCGCGTCGACCGTGATACGAAATGGTATGACTTTCTCGCCAAACGTTCTCGGTTCGCAGCACTAACCCCAATTTGGCGTGGAGAAGTACAGTCGAATACCATTCCGTTCACAGTAAGCGCCGACCACACGAAAAACGCAGGATAACAATACAATGAACTGGAGCGGCGAATTTAATTGGGTTTGAAGAGGAATATCTTTCGTCACAGCAAACCCAAGATTCCACGTGACATCACCTTTTCTGCTTTCTATACTTCGAATACGAAGGACACGACGAGTCTTCGCGGACTAACTTCGCTGGCGGGGCGATGGGGTCGTGTTTCGGTGTGACACATTCGACCCGTTTAGGAAACATTTCATGTGTCGATTCTTGCGATGCGTGCTGCTTTGCACCGGACTGTTTTCATTCGCAGCTAGTGCCAGCGCCGAGACTCCCTCCGTTGTGCGCGGTCCTGCTTTGCCAGGCACCAGCCTGTTGGAGATGGAAGGGGACGGGGCGGAGATTGCTTCGCAGATGGTTGCCGGGATCGATCGGTTTCTACTGCAGGAGATCGCGGATGCACCGGGGAAGCGTTCGCAGTATTGGGAGCGTGACACTAGTTCGCCGGAAGCGTATACGCGGTCGATCGAGAAGAACCGGCAGCGGCTGGCGGAAGTGTTGGGGGTGCGGGACGAGCGCCTGCCTGAGATTGCATTTCAGCGCACGGCCAGCGTGAATGAGCCGTTGGCGCTGGCATCTTCGGAGACCGTCGAAGTGATCGCGGTGCAGTGGCCGGTGTTTGGGGCGATCCATGGGGAAGGCTTATTGCTGCGGCCCCAAGGGAAAATACGCGGGTGCATTGTCGCGATCCCTGACGCAGCCCAAACGCCTGAGCAGTCGGCTGGTCTCGAACCAGGCATCGCTCCGTCGTCGCAGTATGCTCGGCACCTGGCCGAAAGCGGCTTTCAGGTGGTGATTCCGACGACCATCACGCGCGAACGCGGACTTCTGAAATTCGATGGACCGCGACAAAGCCAATTGCCGGGGCGGGAACTTCTATACCGGTCCGCTTTCGAACTGGGTCGGCATTTGATTGGGTACGAAGTGCAAAAGGTGTTGGCGGCGGTTGATGCTTTTACCCAGGAGGGGACGCAGCCGATCGGGGTGATTGGTTACGGCGAAGGAGGGATGCTGGCCCTGTACGCTGGTGCCCTGGACGAGCGCATCGATTCGGTTGGGGTGAGTGGCTATTTCACTTCGCGGCAGAAGATCTGGGAGGAACCGATCGACCGCAATGTGTTTGGCAGGCTGCGGGAATTCGGCGATGCGGAGATTGCCAGCCTGATCGCCCCCCGTCGCCTGGCGATCGAAGCGGCCGCCGGACCACAGGGCGATCTGCCCGGCGAGCATGGCTCGGCCCCAGGCACACTCGTGTCACCCTCGTTGGAAAAGGTAATACAGGAAGCGCGACAAGCCCGCGCACTGGTGGGTGATCGCATCTCTGATTCGTGGCTTACATTGACCAGCGAAGAAGAAGGACAAGGGGCATTCGGATCGCAGCGTTGGCTCACGCAGTTTCTCATGGGCCTCAAATCCAGCGAGTCGCTGGTGACCACCACGCAGTTACCAGAATACGATGGCCAGCCGATCGACAAGCAAGCCCGGATGGTTCGTCAGATGGACCAGATCAATCGCCAAAACCAGGTGATTCTGGCCGACAGTCCCGCGGTTCGCAGTAGCTACTTTCGACCAGATACTTCTTCATTAGCCGCGTTTGAAAAGAGTGTCGCGCCGTATCGCGAGGCGTTTGAAACGGAGGTGATCGGCAAGTTCGATCGCCCCCTGTTGCCGGCCAGTCCGCGTACCCGGCAGATTTATTCCGAGCCGAAATGGACCGGGTACGAAGTCGCTCTCGATGTGTTTCCGGAGGTGTTCGCGTATGGCTTACTTTTGGTACCAAACGATCTCGCCTCCGACGAGAAACGCCCGGTCGTGGTTTGCCAGCATGGTTTGGAAGGTCGCCCGGATCACTTGATCGGGGATGAGAAGTTTGGGGCTTACCAGGCGTACGCGGTGGCGCTGGTCGAGCGAGGCTTTGTCGTGTTCTGTCCTCAGAACCCGTACATCTACCAAGATCGTTTTCGCACCTTGCAGCGGAAGGCCAACGCGTTGGGCACGACGTTGTTCTCGATCATCGTTCCGCAGCACCGCCAGATTACCGCCTGGCTCAAGACGCAGCCGTTTGTCGATCCGGATCGCATTGCCTTTTACGGCCTGAGCTACGGTGGCAAGTCGGCCATGCGAATTCCTCCTTTGGTGCCTGACTACTCGGCGGTGATCTGTTCCGGCGACTTCAACGAATGGGTCGACAAGGTGGCCTCGACCCGCAACCCGCGAAGCTACATTTGGACCGGCGAGTACGAGATCTTTGAGTTCAATCTGGGCAATACGTTTAACTACGCCGAAATGGCCGGGCTGATCGCTCCGCGCGCTTTCATGGTCGAGCGCGGACATTTCGACGGTGTCGCCGACGACGAAAAGGTGGGGCACGAGTTCGCCAAGGTACGCCACCTCTACGCGGCGAAGCTAAAGATCCCCGAACAGTGCGAAATCGAATGGTTCGACGGAGGCCACATGATCAACGGCCAGGGATCGTTCAACTTCCTGCACCATCATTTGCAGTGGCCCAAGCGATAATCTGAGGCAGTTAACCGCGTCCATCCGCGTAATCCGCGGTTAGTCCTTCTTCTCCACATTTTCTCCGCCAAAGATTTACGACGGGTTCTGCGCCGCGTATTTTTGTTCTTTAGATCTAACCGCGGATACGCGGTTCGTACCTCCTCACTACATCTTCCGACGACCAGGTGACGCTCAGAACGGTCCGGTGCTAGGCTCTTCAATGACGTCACAAGTCAATCCCATCGTACCGTCTACAGCGTTTTGAAATCGGGTGATCCAGTCTTTGAGCTCTTCCGGACGGTTGCGATTGTAGTACATCCGAACATCGAGTCGATCTTCTCCGGTCACGATCACACCAACCATCAAGTACGGCTCATCGGCATAGGAGATACTGGCTAATGATCCGTCGTAGAGATAGGAAGAGCCATCTTGCTTGCAACCGAGGGAACGAAGAATGGAGTCGAGCTCTTGCAGGATGTTCAGTTTTGGGTCCGTCCGACTTACGTCCGCAGCGGCTTGCACCACCAACGGTTCAAAGTCATCTGGAGTTTGATCGAAAAGGCCCGGGGATTGCGAGCATCCAATCCAGAATGCAATCAACAAAATAGCAACCCGTTTCATGGAAACCATGAACCTCAACATCACGTATCGCAAGTGGCGGTGTATTAGCTTGGAGTTCTATCCGCGCCCATCTGCGTAATCCGCGGTTAGTCCTTCTTCTCCACATCCTCGCTTGCTTCCAGCTTCTTCTCGAGTTCGTCAAGCTTCTTCTGCAGCGAGTCGTTCGACTTTTCGAGATCTTGCATTTGTTTGCGGAGTTCGATCAGTTCGGTCGGCTGCGGGGTGCTTTGCTTGGTGATTGCGGCCAGGGCACCTTCGGCGGCTTTGGAAAGCTCTTCGTTGTGCGAGGCATCGGCGTAGGCTTGCAAGATTGGGCGGGCATCTTCCAGGCCGAGTTTACCCAGGGCTTCGATCGCTCCCTTTTGCACGTCGTTGCGGGCATCGTTCAGGTGGGGAGCAATATGCTCCAGCGATTGCAGCTTTTCCGGCTTCTCGTCGCTCAAGCTGGCGAGGGTTCTCAGCAGACTGGCCAGGCCGCGGGTCGTGTAGCTGTCGGCATGCAGGGCTACCTGTTCGGTCAGGTCTGGGACATACTGCGACGAACCGCTCTTACGCATCGCTTCGACCGCGGCTTCGGCGATTTCGTTGCGGAACGACTGCTTGTCGAGCGAAGCAATCAGGTACTGCGTGACCGGTGCGTCGGAATACTTGGCCAGCCCTTCGATCCAGGCCGCGGCAATCGCCGGGTTCTTTTCGGCCTGGGCGGCTTCCAGCAGCTCGGCAACCTTTTCGGGTTGATAGTCGCCGACGGTCGCTTTCACCAAGGCCAGGCGAACGCGGGCATCACTGGGCATCGCCGTCTTGCGAATCGCGGCTCGTGACTCGTCGCTATGGATCTTGCCCAGGGCCTCGGCGGCTTCGACGCGAACGCCGAAGAACGGGTCGGTTTCCAGGGCCTTTTGAATGGCGTCGATCGCTTTGTTCGACTTTTTCTTGGCCAAGGCACTAATGGCCAGGATGCGGCCAGGAGCACGCTCGGCGTTTTCGAGTTCGCTGATCCACAGGTCTTCCGGCTTGTCGAAATCAACCTTGGTCAGCAGGGTGTACTCGGGATCGAACTGCACCATCTCTGGCTTGCTGGGCAGCGCGACGTAGAAGTCGTGCTTGGCGTCGGTGATCTCTTCGGTATGCAGGACCATCTCGCCGTCACACAGGAAGGCGAACGTGGCGGGGAAGTGAAACAGCATCACGTCGTCGTCCACCTTTTGGGTTTGTTCGAGCGTGATCTGAGCGAGCGAAAGCTTCGGATCAAAGCGATAACGAATCTTCAAGTCAGGATGGCGGGCATGGTACACCCACTGATCGAAGAAGCGATCGAACGTTCGCCCGCTGGTTTCTTCGAAGGCGGCTTGCAGTTCCGGCGTGGTAACGGTCGTCAGGCCGTGCTCTTTTAAATAGCTTTGAATCGTCTCGCGGAACATCTCTTCGCCCAATTGGCTGCGAAGCATGTGCAGCACCCAGCTTCCCTTGGGGTAGGCTCGGTAGTCGAACTGTTCGCCTGCGTTGCGGTACTTCTTCCAGACGATGGGGCGTTTGTCGTTCGCACCGCCGGGCAGAACGCGATTGGTCGCATCGCGGTACAGACCGTACAACATCGCATCGCGACCGAACTTTTCCCCTTCGTACAGATGGGTGTAGTAGGTGGCGAACCCTTCGTTGAGCCACAGGTGGCTCCAGTCTTCGCAGGTGACGTAATCGCCAAACCACTGGTGGGCCAGTTCGTGAGCGTCGAGCCCGCGCGACGAACGGATGTTTTCAGTAGCCGGGGTGAAGATCGTGTTGTGGGTCAGCGTGGTGATGGTGGTGTTTTCCATCCCACCGGCCATGAAGTCGCGAATAGTGACCTGGTCGTACTTGTGCCAGGGGTACGCGACACCGATCTCCTTCTGATAGAAGTCCATGATCGAGGCCGTATCCTGGAACGAAGCAGCGGCGTGCTTGGAAAGAGTCGGTTGGCTGTAGTACCCGAGCGGAATGTTGCCGGCGGCATCTTCCAGTTTGTCGAAGTAGCCAGCGACGACGCAGATCAGGTAGTTCACGTGCGGCTTGTCTTGCAGCCAGTGAACTGACTTCAGGTTCGTGGCCGGGTCGATACTTTCTCCCAGGTTACGCCCGTTGGAGATCACCGTCATGTCGCTTGGCACGTGGCAGATGACTTCGGTAGTCGACTTTTCGTTGGGGTAGTCGAAGCACGGGAACCATTGCCGGGCATAGTGCGATTCGCCCTGCGTCCAGCAGTGGGTGTCTTCCTTCGGGTAGCCCATCTCCGGCGTGCGGAAATAGAAACCACCTTGCGGCTGGCAGTGATGCTCGATGGTGACCCAGCTTTCCTGACCGACGGGAATGGGTTCGGCGAACGCGATGGTCAGGTCTTTGCTGGTGGTGTCGAACTCGGAGACCGGCGTCGAGGCTTCGATGCTGGTGATCGACAGGTCGACCGCATCGAGCTTCAATACGTCGATCGCTTCACGCAGCGGGACGAAGCGAATGGTGGTCTTGCCGCCGACGGTACGCTCTTTGAAGTTCGGCGTGATGTCGAGCTTGATATGCTGCACGTCGACTTTACGCACGGGAGCATAGTGCGGGCCGTCATTCCCCAGGTCGACCCCAAACGCTGCCCGAGCCGCGCCGGACTCGCAGTAGCGGCACGTGCACTGGGCTTCTTCGGCCAGGACAATCGACTGATGTGCGGCGACAGCCAGAAACGTAGCTGCGGCAACGAGCAAAGTTCGGAGAGAGTTCATGGCGAGTGATTAAGAAGGAAGTTAGTGGCAACGCCGTATCGACTTCACGCCAGAATTACGTGTAACCGACAATCTATGCGCGTTTTCGTAAAATGGATAACCCCAGCCTAATCATCTTTTTGGTCAGGGGAAAGGAGCCCGTACTGTTCACACTTCTTTTTTACGGTGGTGCGGTGGATACCTAAAATGCGAGCGATTGCCAGATATTGGCCGTCACACTGCTCGAGCAGCACCTCAAGCATCTCTTTTTCCGCCAAGGATTGAAATCGGGCCCATAAATTTTCCGATTCCCCCTCACGAAGCTGGGCCTTGGTCCAGTCTCGGATGTTGGTTTCCAGCTGATCGGCCAACGATGTTTCGCCCGGCGAGCCGGTAAACCACTCGCGATCGACCGGCACCGGTAGGTGTTCGACTTCAATCACACCGCTGCGAGCCAGAATCTGGGCATGCTCGACCGCGTTGCGCAGTTCGCGAACGTTGCCGTACCACGGTCGTTTCTTCAGTTCTTCCATTGCCGCTGCCGAGATACGTAGCGGCCGGGCATATTCTTTTTCCAGCAGATGCATGAAGTGATGCACCAGTGGCGGGATGTCTTCGGTTCGATCACGTAGCGGCGGCAGGCTGATTTGGAACGTGTTCAGGCGGAACAGAAGATCGTGCCGAAACGTCCCCTTTTTAACGCACTCGGACAGGTCTTGATGCGAAGCACAGACGATGCGGAAATCGGTTTTCTCGCCTGCCGATCCGCCAACCGGGACGACCTCGCGCTGTTCGAGTGCCCGCAATAGCTTGGCCTGGGTTGGCAGAGGGATCTCAGCAACTTCATCGAGAAACAGCGTTCCGCCGTTGGCTTGTTGCAGAAAGCCCCGTTTGTCTTGCACCGCGTTGGTGAACGCACCGCGAACGTGCCCGAACAGTTCGCTTTCGATCAACGACGGAGCAAGTGACGCGATGTTGACCGCCACGAAAGGCTTATCGTGCCGGGGGCCATAGCGATGAATGGCCCGGGCGACCAGTTCCTTCCCGGTGCCGCTTTCCCCTTGGATGACGATGGGGGCCACGCTGCTGGCGGCCAGGGCAATGCGTTTGAAGACTTCTTGCATGGCCAGGGAAGAACCGACCATGTCGGCCGAAACCCGCTCGGGGCGAACGGCTTCGGCTTCGCTACGCTGCTCGAGCGCGCGCTGGATCACCGTTTGAATGTCTTCGACCGAGAACGGTTTGACCAGGTAATCGAACGTTCCCTGACGCACCGCTTCGACAGCGACTTCCAGGTCGCCAAACGCGGTGATTAGCACCACCGGCGTGTCCGGCGAGATCGCTTTTACCTTCGGCAGTGCTTCCAGCCCCGACATTCCTGGTAGACGAACATCGAGAAACATCAAGTCGGGGTGATGCTCTTCCAGTTGGTCGAGCCCCTGTTCGGCCGACGAGGCGACTCGGACTTCGTGTCCCAGCTTGGTGCCTAGCTTTTCGATGGCCCAGCAGACGCTGGATTCGTCGTCGATGACGTGGATGCTTGCCATGGGGATCATTTAACTCGGCGAGGTAACATGATTTGAAAGCAGGTTTTCCCGTCGACTCGGTACCACTCGATCGTTCCCCCGTGCAGCTCGACAATCTCGCGGACCACTGGCAGCCCCAGCCCGGTACCTTCCGGTTTGGTGGTTACCAGGGGCTCGAACAATTGATCCGCGATTTCGGCAGGCGGGCCCATTCCCTCGTCGCATACTCGAATTGTAATCGATTCTTCCCCTTCGTGCGGAGAGGCCTCGATTTCGAGCCCCCCTGTGCTGGGAACTTCCTTGCCTTCGGCCGCCTGGGCGGCATGTGCCGATAAAACCGCTTCGATCCCGTTAAGTAGCAGGTTCATCAGGCACGTTTGCAGCAGCACCATGTCGGCGTGCATGGTCGCATCGGGCGGAAAATCGACCTTCCGATGTATCGTCAGACCATGATGCTGGGCTTGCGGCTGAACCATCGATACCGTGTTGTCGATCAACTGGGCAATGCTGATCGTTTGCCGATCGATTCCCTGTTTGCGCCCCAGGCGAAGCATCGCTTGCACCATGTGCTCGACCATGGCCATCTGTCGCTGGGCAACCTGCAGACTCTCGCAATCGGGGATACTGCAGTCCAAACGATGCAGCCCCAGGGCCATCTGGCCGCCAGTCATCGCGTTGCGGATTTGATGCGAGAAGCCAGCCCCGATCTGCCCTAGTACCTGGGCGCGTTCCATCGTGCGAACCTTAGTTTCGTACTGCTGCAATTGCTGCGACATCTGATTGATCGCCAATGACAGGTCGCGTAGTTCATCGTTGGTTTGCCCCGGAGGCAGCTCGATGAAGTCCCCTTCGGCAATCGCGCCGACTTGCTTTTGCAGCCGGGCGATCGGCCGCGTGATACGTACCGCCAAATAGCTGGCCACCAATAGCATCGGCCCAACCGCGACCAACCCCAACAACATCAGCGGCCAGAACGACTGGGCCACTCGGCGGTCATAGTTCGCTTTCGGAAAGAGGAGATGCACGGTCACCTCGCCGCTGCCGGAAAAGCGTGACGTCGTGGTGCTGTGAAAGTAGCTGACGCCGCCAAGCTGGATGACTTCGGCCAGATCGACGATGCCTGGGTTGTCGTCTTTCAGCAGTGCAGGAAGTTCGTCAGGCGTGATCGCGGTGGTGGCTCGAATCAACTTGCCGCTATTGTCAGTAACGGCCAACTCGGTACCGGTCAGCCCCTGGATCTGTTCAAGGACCGGCTGTGAGAGGGGAAAGCGTACTTCGGTGAGCTGCTGGTTGATCGCGGCGAGGCGTGCCTGGACTTCTTCGCCGGTCTCGACCTGGGCATACCAGAGATTCAACAGCGAGAGGGCCAGCACGGTGACAAGCGTCCACAGCGTCAGCGGCAAGGTAACTTGGTAAATAAGGGGCCAACGCATCGGCGTCTTTCAGGCATTTGCGGGAAACGATCGTCCAGGCGAACTATTTATTGTAAACTGAAGTTATGAGACCGTGCCCTGCCTGCGAAGCCGGAGTTTTCATGGCTATCTTGTTTATTCCAGCCCAGTGGCGTGACCTGACCGCTCAGCAAACCAAGGTGGAAATTGACGCAACGTCCCTGCGGGAAGCCATAACTGAGCTTGATCGTCGCTTTCCAGGAATTCATACTCGATTGTTTGAGAACGACGTTGTTCGGCCTTCGATCCAGATTTCGGTCGATGGTTCGCTCAATGCACGAAACCTCCGCACACCGCTGAGTGCCAATAGCGAAGTTCATTTCCTTCCGGCGATTGGCGGTGGCTGACACCCCTCACACTTCCCCCTCCTCAGGAAATCCAACCATGCGTAGCTTGTTTAGCTTATCCCTCCTGCTTGCCCTGCCTTATGCGGCGGTTGCCTCGGCCCCGGAAAACTTCACCGTGAAGGTCCTGGGGGTCGATGCCAACGAAGGGTGCGACATTGCCGACTTCGACGGAGACGGCAAGCTCGACGTCATCGCTGGCCGCAACTGGTATCGCAACGGCGACTGGTTGCCGCGACCGGTTCGCTTCTTTGAAGACGCCAACGGCTACGTTCACTCCAACGGCGATTTCGCGATGGACGTGAACGGCGACGGCAAGATGGACGTCGTCGCTGGCGACTTCTTTCAAGGTCGCGTCAATTGGTACGAAAACCCAGGCTCGCCTGCCATACAGCAAGGCTTCCTGTGGAAAGAACACAACCTGATCGACACCAAGCTGACCACCAACGAAGCGACCGTGATGGTCGACCTGGATGGGGACGGGGTCGATGAGTGGGTCACCAATCAGTGGAACCCCAAGAACCCTTTGCTTGCTTGCCGCTTCACCAAGAACGACAAGGGGGAACCGCAGCTAACCTCGTTCAAGATTGGCGATCGTAACGGGCACGGCATCGGCGTCGGCGACATCAACAACGATGGCCGCATCGACATTCTCGTCGGCCAAGGCTGGTACGAAGGCCCTGAAGGTGGTCCGTGGTCCAGCGCGTGGACGTTCCACGAAGATTGGAGCGATCACCTCCCCTGCCCGATGCTGGTGACCGATGTGAACGGCGACGGCAAGAACGACATCATCGCCAGCAAGGCGCACGGCTTCGGTCTGTGGGCATGGATTGCCAACGGCACCGATAAGGACGGCAAACTGCTCTTCGAGCAGAAGATGATCGACGACACGTTCAGCCAGGCCCACGCGCTGCATCTGGCCGACCTGGATGGTGACGGCAAAGACGACCTGGTCACCGGCAAACGCGTGCGTGCCCACAACGGCAACGACCCAGGCGGCAAAGAACCACCGGTGCTGAACTACTACACATGGGACGCCGCCGGCAACTTCACCCGCCACACCATCAACCGCGGCGAAGTCGGCATCGGCCTACAGATCCGCACGGCTGACATCGACGGCGACGGCGACATTGATATCGTCGTGCCGGGCAAAGATGGCACGCAGATCTTGTTTAATCCGTTGAAGGATTAACCTCTACCCACCACGAACCCTGCCAACGTCACTTCTTAGGCGAAGCAACTTTGACTTCGCCTAAGTATTGGCTTGCGTTGTTCTCTTGCGTGGTAAAGTGAAACGCAAATTCCAGCCGCTGGCCAATCTCGCCCGGCTGGGCTTCTCGCAGCACACGCACTGAACACTTCTGCCCGGCGACCAATCCCGTAAGTTCGAAGCGTCCCTGGGCATCGGTTGTCGTGCCCCATTTGGCCGTCGCTGAATGTACCTCGCCATTGAACTCGAACTCGACAATGGCAGTAATTGGCCGATTAGCGACGGGCGTACCATTTTGCTCGACTAGCGTGCCGGTCGCTTTTATCGGCGCAGCTAACAAGATATCGAACTCATCGGTATCGGGCGGTACGAACGCCAGGCCTTGGCATTTGCCGTCTCGACTTTTCACCGTGACGACATAGGGATATCCAAGCGGTTTCGTCTCGAAATTGCCTTTCTCATCGCATGACATCTGAAACGTCGCGTAGTAGAACTCCTTGCTCGATCGATGGCTTTGAGCGAGCCCCTGAACGCGAGCCCTGGCAGCGCTACATCCACTGCCTTCCACCGTGACCACGTGCCCCGAGAGGACTCGCTCCGGAAACGCTTCGTTACGCAGGTCTAACTTCTTTGGTTCTTCCGAGTCGACCATGAGTTCCTGGTGTTGGGTTCTATTCCTCAGTCGGATCTCGTACTGCCCCTGACCCAATAAGACTTCGTAATTACCCTGTTCGTCGGACTTGGTGTTATAACGCTCAGAGGTGAATGAATGTCGCGGGCCATTCTTCAAACGCTGGTCGACGGGAAGCGTTTCAAAGTATTTTCCCCCCTTGCCATCAATTCGATGGAAACTGAGCTTTTCCATTTTCAAAGGCTGCCCGTTGCGGTCGGCTAATTTGCCAAAGACTCGCGCCATTGGCTTTAGCGTCAAGGTAATAGGCTCTAACGGCTGATCGTGGTGAATGACCAGTGGCTTGACCGGCGCGGCCAGAGCTTCTGTTTTGGCGAAAACGATGGCGTAACTATTGCCGGGAACTTCCAAATAGAACTTTCCTTCGTTATCGGTTCTGTCATAGCTACTAAAGCCTGACGTAGGTTCGTTCGAACCCGAGCAATTGACCGGCACCCCTTCGGCCGGACTTCCATCGGGATTGAGAATGGTTCCCTTAACCGGTACGAGAGGGACCATCTTGATTGGTGCCTTCGACTGCACAATGTTCGATAACACTTTGTGTGTGTAGTAGCCTGGCTTCTGAACGCCAATCGATGGAATCAAGGAGTCTTCAGGAATACGGACCTTCGCCCAGCCTTTGTCGTCCGTGTACGCCGTCATCAAAGTGCCCGAAGGGATCGGAGTAAGACGCCGAGGCAAGTGAACCCACTCAGGCGTTAACGCCGCCTGAACGATCGGTTGCTCGTCGAGATCGACGACTTGGATTGGATAGGTCTTCCAAGGGACAAGCTTCATCTGGACCGTCTCACTATGCATGGGCGAGATGCGGCCAGGCTCTACCTTTCCGAAGCGATCGAACGCAGCGTAGTCCATTCCGCGTTCTTTATCCCAAGCCAGGATTGCATCGGCCTTGTGCTCTGTCGGTGCCCGTATGGTGGCCTTGCCTTGAGCGTCGGTCTGCTGAACGAACTCTCCTAGAAACTCTGGCATGACACTGACATGGATACCTTCGCTTGGGTTGCCTTCAGCGTCTTTCACCTGGACGTCGTATCGGCGACAAGGCTTCAGTACCACTTTCGCAGGCTCCCAGACGGGTTCGCCGATGCGAGTTGTGCCACGTTTGACGTAGCCGGCCAAACCATTACCATCGCTGGCCAGGAATTCAATTCCTGAGACATTGCCCGCCGGCAGCGGCACAACGAATTTCCCTTCCTGATCCGTTCGTGTTATACCCAGCGAAGATCCGAACGGTGAACGGTATTCTGGTTTCCATAGCCCGCGGACTTCGATATCGGGTACGGGGCGATCCCTTTCATCGACCACGAAGCCATACTGCATCGCTTCAAATCGATCTTGGGCAGTCACTGTCGTCGCGGTAAGAAGCAGACCGAAGAGAAGTAGTGAACCAATCCGTGACATTGCATGACTCCGTGCTATTCCGGTGGGGGGAGCCGCCCATCGTAACACACCGATCATGCGGAACCAGCACGATTCCTGCATTTCGTGCCGCTACAGATACTTCGCCAGCGGGCCACCTTGGGCGGCCATAGCGTCGACCTTAGCCGTCACCGTGGGAGCTTCAACGAGCGGTGGGGCGTTCCATGGCTTCAAACGAGCATCGATCACCAAGGCTCCTTCGCAGCCCCAGTGCTTTTGTACCGTGCTGCTGGCGATGCCGTGGACGTCGGCGGCGGGGTTGCTGCGGGTAAAGGTGACCCACAAGAGGTTATTGAGCGTCTGGGCGGTGAACTCGCTTTCGTCGGCGACGATCACCAGCGGGAACCGGTTGATGCTGTCGCTGGCCGAGTAGAACGAGGTGAACCGCTCGATGGATGGTTCGGTTTCCTGTAGGGGCGCTTCGTACTTCGGGCCGCTCACGACCAGCACGCCGGGCATGGCGATCTTCGGTTTGTGGAAGCCATCGGGAAGGGTCAGGTCGCTGGGCAGTTCATTCAATAGCTCGCGAATCGGTGGCCCGACGGCGGCGACAATAGCCTTCGAGCCATGGTTGAACTGGCCGCTGGAGTAGTCGAGCGTGTCGATCGTGGTCTCAGTGAGGAAGTGGATGTCGCGTCGCCAGTCGACACGCCGCAGCATGTGCATAAGGAACGGACAGATCTCGTGCAGGTTCAAACTGGGGTCATCTTGTTCGGCGGCGATGAACAAGTACTTCGCCAGCGACATCTGCCCCTGTCCGAGGATGGCCGAGGCCTGGGTCATCAGTTCTTTCGGACGGCATCGTTCTTCGTATGGAACGTAGCGTTCGCTGCCGATTGCCAGCAGTAGCGGGTGGACGCCGGAGGCATCGACCGCGTGAACTTCCTTCACGCCAGGCAGCACGGTGGGAATGACCGGTCCGGTGATTTCGTGGATCAGCTCGCCGAAGGTTGTGTCTTCCTGGGGTGGTCTGCCGACGACCGTGAAGGGCCAGATGGCTCCGTCGCGGTGATAGACCTTGTCGACCCGCATGGTCGGGAACAAGTGCTTCAAGCTGTAATAGCCGAGGTGGTCGCCGAAGGGGCCTTCGGGCTTTTCTTCGCCAGCATGAATGGTGCCGCTGATGCAGAAGTCAGCCTCAGCGTAGATGGGTAGCTTGGTGCGCGCGGTGGCCATGGGAATGCGGTGCCCGGCCAGGGCCCCGGCGAAACCGAGTTCGGAAAGCCCCTCAGGCAGCGGCATCACGGCGGCCAGCGTCATAGCCGGATTTCCGCCGACGAAGATGTTCACCCGTAGCGGCTCTCCCTTGGCAATTGCGGCGGCGTGATGCACGCCGATGCCACGATGAATCTGATAGTGCAAGCCAACTTCGCTGGCAGGGTCATACTCGTTGCCAGCGATCTGCATACGGTACATGCCCAGGTTCGAGTGATTCAGCCCGCCGTGGCGTGGGTCCTCGGTGTAGACCTGAGGAAGGGTCACGTACGGTCCGCCGTCGTCGGGCCACGAGACTAGCTTGGGCAGATCGGTCAGCTTGATTTCGTTTTGGAAGATGGGCCCGCTGCGGACCTTTTTGGGGAGCATCGAAAGAGCACCCAGTGGCGCGTACGCGTACCGCAGCGGTGATTTCAGCAGTTGGTTCGGATCGATCTTCAGTTCGATCAGTCGCTTCACGGTTTCCAGCGTGTCGCGAAAGATGAAGCGGGCACGCTCGATCGAACCAAACAGATTGCCCACCATCGGAAAGCGGCAATCCTTGACGCTCGCAAACAGAATGGCAGGGCCGTTGTTGGCATAGACGCGGCGCTGGATCTCGGCGATTTCCAGGCGTGCGTCGACAACGTCTTCGACCACTAACAGATGGCCTGCGCGACGGAGATCATCGACGCAGGCTCGGAGAGTTCGATAGCCCATGATTTGTGCTGGTGTGCTTGAGTTGATCCGGCCTACTGGAGATTGCGCCCCATGACAAGCAATCCCAGGAGGTTACCGCTAAGGGAGCGGCCTGACAACACGGCACCACCGGCGGGCGACTAACCGTGGTCGTGATCGTGTGCGCTACCAGGACCGTGCGCGTGGCCGTGCTCAAGCTCTTCAGGCGTCGCTTCGCGCACGTCGACGACGGTGATGTCGAAATAGAGCGTTTCATCGGCCAGTTCGTGATTGCCATCGACGATGACCACGTCGTCTTTGATGTCGACGACAGTGACCAGGACCTGATCGTCTTCGGTCTCAAGAACGAACTGCAGACCTTCTTCGACCTCGCCCAGCTCGGCAAACTGGTCTTTTTCCAGTTCCCAGATCAGCTCTTCGTCGAACATGCCGTAGCCTTCTTCCGGCGGAATGACGACCTGGAAGGTCTCGCCGTTGTCACGGTCGTCGAGCGCCTTTTCCATTCCAGGAATCAAATTCCCAACGCCATGCAAATAAGCAAGCGGATCCGACGCATCGGCCGAATCGATCAGATTCCCTTCGGAATCTTTCAGGGTGTAGGTAATGGAAACGACCGTATTCTTGGCAACTTTCATCGATTCATCCCAGGCAGTGCCCAATGGGCATAAAATATCGTACGGGGCGATAGGTTCAGCATACTGTGGGAAGGGATCGGGCTCAATCTCGGCTTGGGGGAAACTAACTGGTTATGTAGAAAAGAATTAGGCCCAATTCCACCAAGGCGAACGATAATGCCAACCCAGATCGTACAAGGCGACCTTCTGCAGCAAGATGTCGAGGTGATTGTGAATGCCTGGAACCGTAACATCATTCCCTGGTGGCTGTTACTGCCGCAAGGAGTATCGGGGGCTATCAAGCGAAAAGCGGGGGACGCTCCTTTCCATGAACTGGCAAAGCTTGGCCCCATTGCTTTAGGCCAAGCGGTCTTTACGACCGCCGGCAAGCTGCCCTATCGCGGGATCATCCATGTCGCCGGTATCAACATGCTTTGGCGTGCCTCGGAGTATTCCATTCGCCACAGCGTGCAAAACGCGATGCGTCTGGCAGAAGAAAAACAATTCCGCACGATCGCGTTCCCGATTCTTGGCAGCGGCTCTGGCGGTTTTCGCCAGGACAAAGCGCGATCGATCATGGAAGACGAACTGACAAGCTTAGCCAGTTGTTTGGAGGTTACGCTTGTCGAGTATGAGGCCGCCAAATAGGCACTCGCGGAAAAACAGGGCACGAATGCTTGATTCTTGTCGAGCAATAAACGTCTTGCGACACAAGGCGTTACTACAACTTGCACACCTATTTTTCAATAACTTATCACAACCTTGCAACACAAACGCAGCTTATAACGATGCGCAGAATTGGTCACTTCGTGACCAGACAAAGCTTGGCGCATGTTCTTTTTAGGCGGGTTGCAACCCTTCCACCCACCCATATTCAGCGAGTTTAAGGACTACGTAAAGAGATTGATTCACCCTTAACATAACGTTCAGGCTGTGTGGGTTATTTGGGTGATGGGTGCGGCGTGCTAGTAAACCTTTGGGAATCGTGGATGGATGACTTTTCCGAAGACGGTGCGTGTTTCGATAACATTAGTGCTCACGAGGAGCACGGACGTTGCCAATTAAACACGGAGGAGATTCATATGCCGATTAATGATCATTATGTGGATGATACCGATTATGGCTGGGCTATGCGGAACCCAGGTATCGTCGGCGGTTTCTGTCTCGTTTTAGGAATCGCGGTAGGTATCGCAGCCAACCAGTTCTGGCTGCAGCAAGACTTGGTAAAGCAACTCGCTCAAGTTGAAAAAGAAGTCAAAGCAACCCACCACCCGCTCAATCAACTGACCGGGTTCAACGATGCCACTCAGCGAACCAACTCGCTTCTGGCACGCCTGGAAGATCAGAGCAGCAAGCTCTACAAAGCAGGTCAGACCATCCAGCGGTCGGATCGCCTGCACGACGAAATCGCTCGCCTGTCGGCCAAGCTGAATACGGTCGATGCAACGGCCGCCAAGCTCAGCAACATGCAGTCCGACCTGGACAAGGCCACGCTGAAGCTGACCGCTGCTCAGAAGCGTGTCGACGAACTCGAATCGCTGGCCGCTCGACTTGGACGTAGCGGAGTTGACATCTACAAAGCGAAGGACGCGCTTTCGTCGATGGAACTGGTTCAGCAGCAACTGATTAACCAACAGTGCCTGATGCCGGAACTAACCGCCACGGTGGACAATCACTGGAAGCTGCAGAACGCCATCTGCGACCTGGCCGCCCAGTCGGACGCTACCGATCGTGCCATCGATTCGCTGGCCCATAACCAAAACCGCGTACAGCAGTTGGCGATCGACACCGAGCAGTCCAACCTCGTTCTGGCACAGGTGCAATCAATTCTGGACAACCAGAAGTCGATGGATCTGCAGGTGCAGAAGCTGGCCGATACGCTGGATGCCGCTACCGAACTGTCGTACGAAGCAATTCGTCTGAACACTCGCATCAAAGACGTGCGAAAGGAAACCACTTCGGCGACCAAGAACATGGACGAACTGGCCTGGCTGGTGAACTTCCTGAACTCGCAGGAAGAAAAGATCTCCAAGGCACAAGAGAACCTGCACAAGATCGACCAGATCGAAGATCAGGTGGTCCGCCTGGACGATTGTGTGCCAGCCCTGGTAGAGAATGTCGACCTGGTGACAGGCCTGAACAAGACGATGGTTGCTGTCCTGGGTAGCTCGAGCGACCTGCGATCGCAGCTGGCCGAGATCGTTCTGATGCAGCCAGCGGTCGAACAACTGGCTACGCAGTTTCGCCAGATCACTGCTCCTTCGGAAGGAAGCAAGCTGGTCGACGCGAGAGATCGTGCCAAAGAGATGATTGAATCTTCGCAACCAGAGTTGAAGATTCCGATGTACATCAGCCGGGCTAAATAGCACGGCGGGTGGTATCGCCCCCATGCCTGCCCCAGCCGCCGGCGAACCGTGGCAAACAATTGGACATTCGCTTGCCTCCCGTGGCAAACCGTGGCTCTCCTCTTCTTAGGCGAGCGAATGACCAAAAGGATAATCGTCGGCGGCTTAGATCAGAACAAAACTCTGATCCAGGCTAGATCAGCAACTCTTTGACCGGGTGTCGCTCTTCGACCCCGGTTAGTCGGACATCGAGCCCCTGGAACGGGATCGACAGTCGGCGATGATCGATCCCCAGACAGTGCAGGATCGTCGCGTTCAAGTCAGCAATGTGGACCGGATCTTTGACGATGTTGTAGCTGAAGTCGTCCGTTTCGCCATGCACCACGCCAGGCTTCACGCCACCGCCAGCCATCCAGACGGTGAAACAACGCGGATGATGGTCGCGGCCGTAGTTTTCTTTCGACAATCCACCTTGGCTGTAGATCGTGCGGCCGAACTCGCCACCCCAGACGACCAGCGTATCGTCCAGCATGCCGCGCATCTTCAGATCTTGAATCAATGCCCACGCGGCTTGATCGACATCTTTGGCCTGAGCCGGAAGATCGCGAGCCACGTTCCCGTGCTGATCCCAACCGCGATGGAAGATCTGTACAAAGCGTACGTCCCGTTCAACCATACGCCGGGCCAGCAAACAGCTGGCCGCAAACGTCCCGGGCTTGGTGACTTCCGGGCCGTACATATCGAGCGTCGCTTGCGTTTCTTGCTTCAAATCGACCAGGTCCGGCACCGAGGACTGCATGCGGAACGCCATCTCGTACTGCGAGATTCGCGATTGTGTTTCAGGATCGCCTGAAAGCCGATAGGTTTCTTGGTTGATCTTGGAAACGCTATCGAGCATTCGCCGGCGGAGTGAGCTATCGATTCCTTCGGGATTCGACAGGAACAAGATCGGGTCGCCTGACTTGCGCAGCGTGACCGCCGAATGCTTCGACGGCAGGAAGCCGGCTCCCCACAGGCGGTTATAAAGTGCCTGGGCTTCCTTGCGACCGCTCCAGTTGGGTGTCATCACGACGAAGGTCGGAAGGTTCTCGTTCATCGAACCAAGACCATAGCTGAGCCACGAGCCCAAACTGGGTCGGCCAGGCAGTTGGTTGCCGGTGCAGATGTACGTGATGGCCGGGTCGTGGTTGATAGCCTCGGTATGGAGCGACTTTACGATCGCGATGTCGTCGACCATCTTTCCATGGTACGGCAACAGCTCGCTAATCATCGTGCCGTTTTCACCGTAGGGGGAAAACTTGAACTTGGAAGGAGCGATCGGAAAACGCTTCTGACCAGAGGTCATCGTCGTGAGACGTTGCCCCTGCCGGATTGATTCAGGAAGATCTTTGTCGTACCACTCGTTCATTTGCGGCTTGTAGTCGAACAAGTCCATCTGGCACGGAGCACCGGCCATGAACAAGTAGATGGCCCGCTTCGCTTTGGGGGCGAAGTGGGGCAGATTGGGCAGACCGCCAATGCCAGAACTGGGAAGCTTCGCTGCCTGGGCCGGCAGATCGGTCATCGAGGCCAGCGCCGCGGCACCTAGCCCAAGGGCCCCCTTCTGAAAGAAGTGGCGGCGGGTGATCGCTTGGATATATTCGCTCTGAGGATCCATCGAATAGGTCCTTGATACGTTTCGCGGGGTAGGAGGGAATTAGCGTTGGATAACGACTTCGTCGAGGTTGAGTATCGTATTGCACACAATCGCCCAGGCCGCTAATTCTGCTGGGGTCTCGTCCTTGCCAACCAACTTGCTGGTGGCTTCCGGGTTTTTCTGGAAGTAGGTAAGACTATCGAAATACAACGCTTCAAGCTCTTTCTTTTGAACTTCGTTTTCCTGGTTCAACACGCACAGTGTTACCAGGTAGTTCACCTTGGAAACGGGGTCCGAGCCCCCTTCGTCCATCACGCGTTTGGCCATGGCAACGGCTGCTTCGACGTACTGCGGATCGTTCATCAGCAACAAGGCCTGAAGCGGCGTGTTGGTGCGTTCGCGACGGACGGTGCACGACTCGCGATTAGGAGCATCGAAGGTGCTCATCTGCGGTGCCAAGGCCGTTCGCTTGATGAACGTGTAGAGCGTACGACGATGCACTTTCTCGTGCCCTTCGTCCGCTTTGAACTGCACCGTGTTGCTGCCGGAATAGCCGACCGCTTTCCACAGCCCGTCTGGCTGCGGAGGCTTAACCGATGGACCGCCTATTTTATCGACCAGCAAACCGCTGAATGCGAGGGCCTGATCGCGGAGTACTTCGGCGTCCAAACGATACCGAGGACCACGAGCCAGCAGTCGGTTTTCGGGATCCTTCTTCAGCAGTTCTGGCGTTAGCTTCGACGACTGGCGATAGGCCGATGTCATCACCAACCGCTTCATCAACTGCTTGATATCCCAGCCATTCTCGCGGAACTCGATGGCCAGGTTGTCCAGCAGTTGCGGATGGCTAGGAACGCTTCCCTGAGAACCGAAGTCCTCAGAAGTTTTCACCAGGCCCACGCCAAAAACATGCTGCCAGTAACGGTTTACCGTCACGCGGGCCGTCAACGGATGATTTGGATCCAAGAGCCACATGGCCAGACCGAGTCGGTCTTTGGGCATTTCTTCGGTCATGGGTGGCAAGAAGGCCGGCACATCGCGCGGGACTTCTTCACCGATCTGATCGTATTCGCCCCGAATCAAGATATGCGAGGGAACTGGCTTGGCAGCTTCTTTGTAGACCAGCGTCGTCGGCGAAGTCTTCTTCAGATCGGTCTGCTTGTCGGTCATCGCCTTCAACTCGCCACGTAGTTTATTGAAGGTCTCTTGCGTGTCCTGGCAGACAAATTCCAGAAAGTAGCCGCGGAGAGCTTTCGCTTCGTCTTCGCTTCGCTTGTCGGCTTCTTTCTTCAGGATCTCGGTGACCTGCTTGTTCTCAGGGTTAAGGGAAGCTGGCGACTTGGCGGCGAACTCGGTCCACGACTGCAGCGACTTGAACTGTGGCTGCTTGCCGTGTTTGGTCACGTAGCCGGCCTTGTCCCAATAAACGGTGCCGTCCCACTGAGTGAATGCCCAGCCGTTGACTTTATCCCCTTCTTTCAAGCCAACCTTTTCGATCGGCACTTCCAGGCGAACCCACTTGCCAGCTTCTGGCAGATCACCGATGCGATGCTTGGTTTTGCCGGTGTTGCCGTAGGGAATGAGGTCTTCGCCCCAGAATGCGCGTTGGTCCCAGCCCCCGTTATTCCACTGGAACATGACTTCCTTCGGTGGATTCTTCGGGTCGAGATAGACGTAGCCAAACAGGACGTCTCCCTTGTACACCGTAAACGTCTGATCCGAGCCGTTGAAGTAGACCTGATCGTTGCCGGTGACGGTACGTTTGGCCGACTTTTCGCCACTGAAGACAGGCTCTGGCTTTGTCACCCAGTTGTAGTCACCACTGACAGTGGCTTTGCCCGGGATGCCATCTTCAATCCAGACGACTTCTTCGGGTTTGATCTCCGGCGTATCGACGCCGGGGCCTGGGTCTTGGTACTCGATCTTGGCGAGCGTTGATTTGATTTCTTCCCGCTTCTGACCGATCTGCTGATCGAGCTGGGCGAGCTGCTCGGTGGCTTCTTTCGAGTAAATCGCCGGGGCATGGTCTTTGACGTTCCCGTCCATCGGGCTTCCGTCGATGCTGTTGAAGAAACCATACATCGAGTAGAAGTCTTTTTGCTTGAGCGGATCGTACTTGTGATCGTGGCAACGCGTGCAGTCCATGGTCAGTCCCATGAAGACGGTCCCGGTGGTCACCACGCGATCATTCACGTTACGCATCTTCACTTCCGCCGTGATCGAGCCCCCTTCGCTGGTCGTCACGTTGCAGCGATTGAAGCCTGATGCGACTTTCTGCTCCCACGATGGGTTGGGCAGCAGGTCGCCGGCCAACTGTTCGGTGAGAAAAACATCGTATGGCTTGTTCTCGTTGAGGGCCTGAATCACCCAGTCGCGATACATCCACATCTCGCGGTAGTTATCCAAATGCAGGCCGTGCGTGTCGGCGTAGCGAGCCGCATCCAGCCAGTACCGCGCCATGTTCTCGCCGTATTGCGGCGAGGCCAACAGGCGATCGACGACCTTCTCGTAGGCGTCAGGCGAGTCATCTTTAACGAATGCGTCGACCTCTTCCGGAGTTGGTGGAAGACCGGTCAGGGTGAACGTTACCCGGCGAATCAGGCTCAGCTTGTCGGCAGGCTCGCTTGGGGAGAGACCTTCTTTCTTCAGTCGTGCCGCCAGGAACTGATCGATCTCGCGCTGATTCCAATCAGCGATATCGACCTGCGGTGGATCGGTTTTCTTCGGAACTTCAAAGGACCAGTGACCTTGGAACTTGGCACCTTCGGCGACCCACTGTTTGAGCTTGCCGATTTCTTCCGGAGTAAGGCTTTTGTTCGAGTCCGGAGGAGGCATCTTCAGCGACTCGTCCGCGGTGAGAATTCGCGCAATCATTTCGCTTTCGTCCGGCTTGCCAGGCACGATGGCGGTCATGCCGGAGTCAGCTTCCGCCAGCACGCTTTCCGCCACGTCGAATCGGATGCCCCCTTCGCGATGTTTTTCGTCTGGTCCGTGGCAGGCATAGCAGCGATCGGAAAGTAGAGGGCGAATATCTCGATTGAAATCGATTTCCGCCGACTCTTCTGCCCAGGCTGCTCGGGGAGCCAGTGCCAAGAGGGCCAACGCGGCACCGAGAAGCATCTTCCGCGAGATGCTCGAGAGTTGCAGCGAGATCATAAGAACGTCCGGTTCTGGGGAAGGGGTGAAAGTTCAGGCGGGACGACAAGCTATATCGCGTGATAGTAACTCGCCCATTTGCAAATCCGGCAGGTCTTGCCCGATTTGCAATTCACTTTACCTTCATTCTACACCACCGATCAAGAGTTCCATCGGTAGAAAGATCTGAATGCCGATTACAAGGCAAAAATCCTGAACATTACCGGGCAAAAAGAGTAACTATTCCCCGATTTGCCCTTCTGAATTCCCCTCGGCAACCTGGATCGGCTGAATCGCTATATCTTGAGATCCCAGACCAACTTGCGACGATCCTTCTACCCATACCCGCACGTGGCAAGGCCCGTGGCAACTTTCGGGAATTTCGAGCTTCGTCAGGAATTTGCCGTCGGACTGTTGGGCTTCCACCATTTGCCACAGCCGGTCGTTGGCTGACTGGTAGGTTTTGGTGTATTGGGAAAGCTGTTCGTGAAGCGGCTCGTAGGTTGCCCGCTTGGAAAGCTGAGCCACACACCCATCTCGGCGGCAAACAAGTTCGACCCGCACCTTACCAGGTAGCGACGTCTTGCCGACAATCTCGATCGAAGAGCCCGGATGGGCAACTTCCGGGGCGGAAACCTCGACCGGCGAAGCATGTGGCAGCTTCAGCAGTGGATCGCCCAACAAGTTGAACAAAGCCATGTGCTCCAAACGTTCTTCCCGCAGCAGCTTCGGCTTGGGACTGACCAGGGCGGCCATCGTGTCGAGCATCTTCCGATTGCCGGACTTGCCTTCCTGCTGCATTGCTTCGCGCTTCGCATGAAGCAGTAGTTGCCCAAGCGTCGGCTGCTGTTCTTCAAAGTACTGCTGCAGCATCTCGGTTCCCATGACGCTCATCGCGTATGGCATCGTCACACGCGATCCGGCAAACACGGCGACAGGGCCCCCTTTTTCCCGCAGTAGCTTTTCGGCCAGGCAGTCGCGCGGGGCGTCGAATGCCCCAGTATAGCACGACAAAAAGATCGCGATCGGGCTCGCTGATTCGTTATGCAGCGCGGCGACATCCTTGTTAGTCAAAATGGGGTAGGCATCGTTGGGAACGCGGATATAGTCGAGCGTTTCGACGTGTCCGTGCCCCATATAGACCCAGAAAAGCCCCCCTTCATTGAGCTGTCGCACGACTTCGTCGCGGAATTCGCGGGGATCTGGGCAGTAGATACTCCGCCAGCTTCCCTGGGCGACGACGGCCTCGAAATGGGGTGGGATCTCGTCGGTAAGAAACTTTTTGGTGACCGTCTCCATCATGGTATCGACGGCCGAACCAAAGCCACCGACGCCCGCCACGAAGTGCAAACGTCGTTGCCAGTCGCCAGGCGGAAGCTTCGATTCATAGTCGATCGTTTTGGCAACGATCGTTTTCAGGTCTTCTTCGTTACTGACGGAAAACCGCCCGACGGCGATGTCAGGTACCTGGTCGTCATCGAGATCGGCGTAGTAGTTATCGGTGGGAATCTCAGGCTCGGAGCCAAAATGGACGTTGACGACCGCTTTCTGGTAATGCACCGGGATACCGACCTCGCCTGACTTATCGGCGACGGCGTCGCCCACCAGCAGAACCTGCTTCAGGGGGCCACTATTGGCGGCGTCACGAATGGTGCTGCGGATCTTCTCCTTCGAATCCACATCGGTCACCACCCCGATGTGGTATCCCTGCTGCATGCGGTACTCGAACCAGGGACGCATGGCCGGGACGTAGGCCTCGGGGCATACGACCAGGGTATCGAAGGCCTCAGGTGCCGAGGCTTCCGGCGCGGCCATCAAAAGTGCCAGGACTAGGATCGAAGTCATTGCGAAACGATCGGGAAAGGAGAATTCTGCTGAAAATGAGCACTTTTGGCCAAGTGGTCAGAAAATGCCCGACATTGGGGAGTGTATCGATTTGCCCCGCGAGAATGAAGCCGAATTCCCCCAGAATGGCGCTACACCGCAGTTCCGCCTCGTTGACCGGATCCCCTGCTTCGCGCTACACTAGTTGGGTTCGTCTGGAATTGATTGCTATCACTGGAGAAAGTTCGTGGCAGGTTCGTGTGTTATTGGTTTGCAGTGGGGTGACGAGGCCAAAGGTAAACTCGTCGATCTTTTGACCCAGCACCACGACATCGTCGCCCGATTTTTGGGCGGTGCTAACGCCGGCCATACCGTGGTCGACGGCGAA
Organism: Blastopirellula marina; assembly: GCF_002967715.1. Taxonomy (NCBI): domain Bacteria; kingdom Pseudomonadati; phylum Planctomycetota; class Planctomycetia; order Pirellulales; family Pirellulaceae; genus Blastopirellula; species Blastopirellula marina. The sequence continues at coordinate 110,233 of NZ_PUIA01000014.1, read as the reverse complement.
AACGTATACAAGCTGCACCATATTCCCAGTGGTATTCTCCGCAGCGAAGTCCTGAACGTTATTACGGCTGGTGTGGTAATCAACCCACCCATCCTGCTAGGCGAAATGGACGGCCTGACCGATCGGGGTGTCCCGATCGACAATCTGCGTCTGAGTGACCGCTCGCATATCATCTTCCCCTGGCACATCGCCGAAGACCGCGCGATGAACCAAGGGACTGCCGACGGCGAAAACATTGGCACCACGCTCCGCGGTATTGGCCCTTGCTACCGCGACAAGGTCGGCCGCAGCTATGCAATCCGCCTGGGCGACATGATGCGTCCCAACTTCAAAGACAAGGTCTTCATGATCTGCGACAAGAAGAATCGCACGATTGCCAGCATGTACGAAGATGGCTCGTTCGAGCCGCTCGACGCCGCGAAGATCTACGACGAATTCGCCGCCTATGCCGAGCGTCTGCGTCCGTTTGTATGTGATTCGACCGACCTGCTGCTCAATGCCGTCGACGACCACAAGACCATTCTGTTCGAGGGTGCCCAAGGTGCACTGCTCGACGTCGACCACGGCACCTATCCATTCGTAACCAGCAGCAACAGCTCTGGCGTTGGTGCTTCGGCTGGTGCCGGCGTCCCTGCCAAGCACATCGATCAAGTGATTGGTGTCGCCAAGGCCTACAGCACACGTGTGGGTGGCGGCCCGTTCCCAACCGAGTTGAACGACGAAACAGGCGAAAAGATCCGCATCCGCGGCAACGAATTCGGCACGACGACCGGTCGTCCACGCCGCACCGGCTGGTTCGATGCGGTAGCCGTTCGTTACACGGCCCGTGTCAGCGGTATCGATGTCCTGTCCCTCATGATGCTGGACGTTCTGTCGACCTTCGACGAGCTGAAGATCTGTGTGGCCTATGAACTCGATGGCGAGCAGATTACCCGCTTCCCTTCGCATGTTGACGACATTCGCAAAGTAAAGCCGGTCTACGAAACGCTTCCTGGCTGGCAGGAAGAAATCACCGGCGCACGTTCGATGGATGATCTTCCTGAAAACGCCCTGGCGTATGTCCGCCGTATCGAAGAACTGGTCGGTTTTCCGGTCGGCGTCGTTTCGGTCGGCCCCGATCGAAAGCAAACGATCTTTACCTCTGACGTGCTAAAGCTGGCGACCACGTAAGTATTATCCGCCAATCCCGCGTTGAAATGCATCCGAGGGACGCGTCATAATAGGGAATCGTTAAGCGTCCCCATATTTCGACTCCCTTGGCTCAATTTAGCGACGTGTCAAAAACGGCTACGACAGCGCGACATCCGATCGAAGACATCCCTCGCGAGCGGTTCCCCAAACACATCGCCGTGATTATGGATGGCAATGGCCGGTGGGCTCAGCGGCAAGGATTGCCCCGGATCGAGGGGCACCGGCGGGGTGTGCATTCGGTTCGCGCCACGGTCGAAGAATGTGCCCGGCTGAAGATCGACCAGCTGACGCTCTACTGTCTTTCCAGCGAGAACTGGAAGCGCCCTCAGCACGAACTCGATTTTCTCATGCACTTGCTCGAGCAGTACATGATTGAAGAACGCGCGACGATCATGAAACAGAACGTCCGCGTGAAGATCATCGGTCGCCGCGACGGTATCCCAGATCAGGTCCAACGCGAGATGGACAAAACCATCGAGCTAAGTGCCGCCAACACGGGCACCACGCTGTGCCTGGCAATCAACTACGGCGGCCGGGCCGAAATGGTCGACGCCGTGCAGTGCATTGCCGAAGGGGTCAAAGAAGGCCGCCTGAAAACGGAAGACATCACCGAAGAAACGATCGCCGAGCATCTGTATACCCGCGGGATGCCTGATCCAGACCTCATGATTCGGACCGCTGGCGAGATGCGGATCAGCAATTTCCTGCTCTGGCAAGTCAGCTATTCCGAGCTGTGGGTGACCGATCTTTGCTGGCCAGAGTTTCGCGAAGAGACGTTGCGAGACGCCATCGAAAACTTCGCTTCACGCGATCGCCGTTTTGGCGGACTTACCAACCAAGGGCCTTCAGGAGTTGACGCGTGCTCAAGTGGCGATTGATTGGAGCGATTGCCATTATTGTGCCCCTCTGCGGACTTTGCTGGCTCGACTACAACTACAACTTTGGCCGCCCTGGCATTTGGCTGTTGCCATTGGTATTGCTTTTGGGGGTGATGGCCGCGGAAGAAGTGCTTGACCTGTTGCGGGCCAAGCAGCTGCGTCCCATTGGCTGGTCTTGCCACCTGGGAACGTTCATCGTGATCGCCTCGGCGAGCCTGCCGATCTGGTGGCCATCGACCGATCTCCCTTCGCTAGCCAACCAGGCCGAGTGTACGCTCTATGCGCTGGCCTTCGGCGTGGTCCTTTCGATCCTGGGAGAAATGCGCCGCTACGAAAAGCCTGGCCAATCGATGATCCACTTGGGACTAACCATCTTTTCCATCTTTTACGTCGGCGGCCTACTCAGCTTTGTCGTTCGCCTGCGTCTGGTGCAACAAGGAACCGAGGACGGCAACGCCTACGGTATGCTGGCGTTGGTCGCGATGATTGTCGTTGTGAAGATTTCGGACATCGGGGCCTACTTTATTGGTTCGAACTTCGGTCGCACGAAACTTGTCCCCAGGCTATCTCCCGGCAAGACGCTGGAAGGAACCTTGGGTGGCCTGGCGACCTCGTGCCTGGGAAGCTACGTGATGTTCGAGTGGGTCGGACCATGGATGCTCGGCGGCGAGGTAACATCGATTCCGTACGGTTGGTTGATCTTCGCCCTGCTGGTTTCACCGGCAGGTATGCTAGGCGACCTGGCCGAGTCGATGTTCAAACGCGATATGGAAACCAAAGACTCCAGCAAATGGCTCATCGGTTTGGGTGGCGTGCTCGACGTGCTCGATTCGATGCTGCTGGGAGCGCCCATGGCACTGTTGTGCTGGGAAGTTGGGATTGTCGGCCCCGGCCGTTAAGTTAAGCAAAATACGCAAACTTGATCAACGACACACGATTCTCAACAAATATCTAACTTCAAACTGACTAACGAGTTACAATCTGCCAGGGCATAATAACGATTCCCATGCCCGAAACATTGTCTATATTTTGACATAGGAATTCTTCCTTTCCAGGATAAGGCAATAGGTATTGCCCAATCGATGTACGAAGCGACGATCAAATTTTTGGACCACGCATCGGTCCTCCAACTATTCGGCAGCCGCGATCAACACCTCAGGCGAATTCGTGATTCGTTGAACGTAACGATCACGCATCGTGACGAGCGGGTCAGCATTTCCGGAGAAGAGCGGAACGTCGTCAAAGCGATGAAGGTCGTCGAAGATCTGCGTCATCGCCTGGAACGCAACGGTGCCCTATTCTCGGAAGACCTGGACGAAGCCCTTTCCGACGCCAACGGCGAGTCGATCCCCCGCAAGACGATACCGATTTCGACTTTCCAGAAAGGGGGCGGAGTCAAGCCTCGTACGCCTGGGCAAGTCGCTTACGTCGAAGCGATTCGCAGCCATAATATGGTCTTCGCCCTGGGACCTGCCGGTACCGGTAAAACGTACCTGGCTGTCGCCATGGCGGTAGAAGCTTTGCTGGAAAACCGGATCGGTAAGATCGTACTGGTACGACCGGCAGTGGAAGCCGGCGAGCAGCTTGGGTTCCTTCCGGGTACTTTGTATGAGAAGATCAATCCTTACCTGCGTCCGATGCTAGATTCGCTCACCGAGATGATGGAGCCCAACCTCATCACGCAGTACATGGCCACCGACGTGATTGAAGTCGTTCCGCTGGCGTTCATGCGTGGACGTACGCTCAAAAATGCCTTCATTATTTTGGACGAAGCCCAGAACACGACCACTTCGCAAATGAAGATGTTCCTGACCCGCATGGGAAAGGACTCGCGAATGGTTATCAGTGGCGATACAACTCAGAATGACTTGCCGCCTCGCGTGCGAAGCGGTTTGACCGATGCCCTTTATCGCCTCCGCAATATCGATGGTATTGCTCGCGTCGAGTTAACAACAGCAGATATCCAGCGTCATCCGCTGGTTCAAAAGATTGTGGATGCCTACGAAACGGACTCGCAAGACGAGCCTGTCAGCGAAGGCAACTAAAACATGGCGCAGCCAGGTAAGACCAGAAAACGTGCGAAACATGTCGCGTCGCTAGAGCTTCCTCCCGGAACGTTCCGGCGATTCATCTCTGAGCTGTCGCATCCCGACAAGCTGCTGTACTTAGCCTGCGCGTTGTTCGCGGCGATTGCCTTGTGGTTGGTAACCGGCGCGTGGAATCCGCCGATGCAGTACCGCCCGGGGTACGTTCCGCCGTCGGAGATCCACCCGCGGGTACAGTTTTCGGTCCTCGACCCCTTGGCGACTGCCAAGGCCGAACGCGACGCGGAGAACGAGGCCAAGTCGGTTTACCTGAACGAGCCGGCACGAATTGATCAACTGCGTGCCCGTTTGCAATCGATCATTGTTCAGCTCACCACGGCCAAGCAGTTCGATGTGGAAGTCGAGCGTCTCTGGAACGAGTTCTTTCCGATCGCTGACGACGATGTCACTCCGGTCAGCCCAATGGAGCGAGAAGAACAGTTTCAAAAGCTGAAGGCCTTGTTCGCACGCGAGAACATGCTTACGGCGTTCGAGCAGAGCATTGCGAACGCCCTCAAGCCATTCGCTTCACGCGGTATCATGGCTCCCGAGCAACTCGACGAGAAGCAGGGGCAAGCGGCCAGTATCATCGTCGTGACACCAGGCCCCAATGCGACCAAGCAGATTATCTCGCAGAACGATGTGCTCAAGGCGCAAGTCTTTGAAAGCATTCGCAACCAATTGAAAACTCATTTGGAAAACTTGGCCAAAGGAGAAGACATCAGCTTCCTAGTCGAAGCGGTCGACTTTTGGATCGACAAGAACCTGCCGGGAACCCTCTTCATCGATAAGGCAGCGACGGCAAAAGAACGAGAAGATGCCGTCGCAGCGGTCGAGCCGGTGATGCATATCTACTCGACCAAAGACGCCGTCGTTTTGCCTGGCAAGCCGCTGGATGCCACGGGAATCGAACTGCTACACGCCGAGCACCGCGCCTACATTGATCAGCGCAGTTTCTTTTCCAAGACGATTTATTCGCTGGCCATCCTGGGGATGTACTACGCCCTGGGTACCTTGTGTGCGATCTATCTTGTTTTCAAATGCCCCAGCATTTTGAAAGATCTGAACGAATATTTGCTTTTCCTGATTCCAACCTGTGCGACGATAGCATTGGGCTATTGGTTTGACGATCGCTGGCAGGCAGAGATCATTCCGGCGATGATTCTGGCCATGACTGTTTCGATTGTCTATCGCCAAGAGTTTGCCCTTCTGGTAACCGCGTGTGTCAGCCTGGCGATTGTGCTGACCAGTGGCACAAGTCTGGTGGCCTTCGTGACGATTGCCGCCACTTGTAGTGCCGCAACGTTATCGATGAACCGGATTCGCAGCCGCAACAAGCTGATCTTCGTAGGTCTGTGGGCTGGCGTGGTGGCGTTTACCACCAAGTATGGCGTGAGTATTGTTTCAGGGCAGCCCGCTACGATCGCCCTGCTTCAAGCGGCTGCCTGGCAGGGCGTTTACGCCGTGGGTGCCGGCTTCCTGATGACCGGCCTGCTACCGTTTGTCGAAAAGGCATACGGCATCCTCACCGATATCAGCCTTCTGGAACTGGGTGATGCGGCGCATCCGCTGCTGCAGAAGCTCGCCCAGCGAGCCCCAGGCACGTATAACCACTCGATCACGGTCGCTTCGATAGCCGAGTCGGCGGCCGATTCGATCGGAGCCAATGGCCTTCTGGTGCGTGTCGGTGCCTACTTCCATGACATCGGCAAGATGATGAAGCCAGAGTACTTCATCGAAAACCAGAGCGCCTCGGACAACCGTCACGAAGGACTGAACCCGGCGATCAGTACCCTGGTGATCATCGCCCACGTGAAAGACGGTGCCGACCTTGCGCGTCAAAACCGGTTGCCGCGGGCTATTATCGATTTTATCGAACAGCACCACGGCACGACCCTGGTCGAATACTTCTACCGTGTTGCCAGCGCCAAAGTGGAAGCCAACCCGGACGAACGCGAAGTGGATGAAACGATCTACCGCTATCCCGGGCCGAAACCGCAAACCAAAGAGGCAGCCGTGCTGATGATTTGCGACGCGGTCGAAAGTGCGTGCCGTACGCTCGTCGAGCCAACTGCTTCCCGCATTGAAGCCCTGGTGGAAGAGCTTTCGATGAAGCGACTACTCGACGGGCAGTTCGACGAATGTGGCCTGACGCTCCGCGAACTGCGTCAGATTCAATCGAGCGTGACCAAGAGCCTCACCGCAGTCTACCATGGCCGTGTGAAGTACCCCAGTTCGCAGCCTGCATAAAGCGAGACCGATGTCCTCGGACTACGAAATAAATCTTTCCAATCGCCAAACAGAATTTCCTGTACCGCAGGAACTCTTCGAGAAAGCTGTCCAGGCAGTCTTCGCGGGCGAAGGCTACCCGCGCGGCGAAGTCGGGATCGCTATCGTCGACAACGCCGAAATCCACGACTGCAACGTTCGCTTCCTGCAGCACGACTATCCGACCGATGTCATCACCTTCCCGATGGACGAGGAAGATGACTTCCTGTCCGGCGAGATCATGATCAGTGCCGAGTACGCCGCCGACGAGGCGCGGCAGCACGGCTGGAAGATCGAAGAGGAAATGACCCTTTACGTTGTGCATGGCTGCCTGCACCTGGCCGGCTACGACGATCATGAAGATGCCGACCGTCAGAAAATGCGGCGTCTGGAAAAGCACTATCTCAGCAAACTGGGTATTGCGTACGCAGACCAGGCGTCTGCGTCCAGTTCCCCTAGTCAAGGAGCAACCTAGGCGATGGGACCAACGCTTTTCGTCTGGCTCGCGACTTCAAGCTGGCTGGTTTTGATCCTGTCTTCCATCGCCGCGACCATTCTGCCGGACATGTTCTGGCACGACTTGGAAGAGTACTGTGAAAAGAATGATCGTCCGCGCCTATTCAGTACCATTCACGAACATCATGAAATCGCCGCCCTGGCTGCCCAAGCACTTCAGGTGCTAAGCCTGGCGATCTTTCTGATTTCCAGTCAGGCCTGGCTGCTTGGTTTCCGCGAAGGATCGCTGCTGGATGCGTTCACCTTTATTGGTGACGTGGCCGGGGTGACGTTGGTTTTGATGGTTACAATGGTTTGGATTCCCTGGGCCGTCGCCGAACACTTCGGACCTCCGTTCATCTATTACACGTGGCCCCTCTGGTCGACCGTGAGCATCATTCTGTACCCGGTAACGTACGGCGTCGATTTCCTGGGGGGCATGATGAAGCGTGCCGCTGGTATCGTCGACGAACCACAGGATGAGGAAGAAGAGTTTGAAGAAGAGATCCGCACGATCGTGACCGAGGCGATCCGCGAAGGTCACATCGAAGAAGATGCCCGCGAAATGATCGAAGGGGTGATGGACCTCGACGATACGGAAACGGTCAGCATCATGACGCCGCGCAGCGAGATCGATTCGCTGGCGGCGACAACCCCCTGGTGGGAAATCGTCGAGTTCATCTCGAAAACAGGCCGCACCCGCATCCCGATATGGGATGGTAGTCGCGACAACTTCGCCGGCCTGCTTTACGTGAAAGACCTTCTACCGGAACTGGCTCGTCCCGAATCGACGCGTAAATCGCTGCTCGATCTGGCTCGACCGATCATTCACGTACCGCAGAGTATGACCGTCAGCGAACTGCTGAAGTACTTCCTGCGAAAGCGAACGCACCTGGCCCTGGTTGTCGACGAATACCATGCGGTGACCGGCCTGGTGACGATCGAGGACGTGCTGGAGGAGATCGTCGGGGAAATCGTCGACGAGCACGATATCGATGAAACCGACAACGGCATCATCCAGATCTCGGATGAAGAAGCGGACGTGACCGGTAAGGCCCACGTGGAAGACATCAACGAGATCCTGGGCATGGAACTTCCTGAAGAAGACGACTACGATACGATCGGCGGTTTGGTCATCCACGAAATGAAACGAATCCCCAAACCAGGCGAACAGCTTCAGGTGGGGGACGTTTCGATCCAGGTTGTTGCCTCCGATCGCCGCCGAATTCACCAGTTGCGGCTGATCCGCTCGAAGCCAAACAAGGTTCAGTCAGCATAGCTAGCTCGTTTTTTCGCCCCGCGTTCGAAGTTCGCATCGGAAATCCCTCATCTTATGTCGGCGGAAAAATCGCTAGCTATCGTCATTCGCACCGTCGATTTCAGCGAGACATCTTGTATCGCGACGCTATTTACCGAGGATTTCGGCAAGATCACCGCCCTGGCCAAGGGATGCAAGCGTCCTAAAAGCCCGTTTGAGTCTGCTCTTGACGTTTTGACCGTAAGTCGAATAGTCTTCCTCCACAAAAAAAGCGACAGCCTAGACTTGCTGACCGAAGCGAAGGTCGAAAGACGATTTCGCGCAGGGCAGAAGAGTACCGAACACCTGTACGCCGGGTATTACCTGGCCGAGCTTTTAGCACAGTTGACGGACCACTCTGACCCGCACCCGGAATTGTTTCATTTGGCCGACGAAACCCTTTCGCAGCTGAATCAGCTTGAGGCCGTTGCTCCTTTGGTGTTGCGGTTCGAAATGATGTTACTGCGCCACCTCGGCCAATTGCCTGAACTGACGCAGTGCGTCGAAACGGGAGAACCGATTGCCGAGACGGGCCGTACTCCATTTGGGCTGCTCGCTGGTGGTGTACTTTCGAGAAGAGCCCGGAGCGGACATCGGCAGGTCATCGACGTGGCCGTAGAAACGCTACAACTCCTTTCGATTTATGCCGCAGAAGACGAGCGTTGGAAACGTACGGAAATTCCTTCGCGTCTGGCCATGGAGGTCCGGGCACTCGTCAACAGATACCTCAGCCATACCCTGGGCAAGACACCCAGATTGAGAGAGTACCTGCAGATTCTCTCGATTTGAGTTTGGGTTGGACCACGCATAGGGCAAGGAAGTCCTCGATGATGAAAACCACCACGATCGTCACCCTCGGCATTTTGTCGACAGCGTCCGCCATCGGCTGTACCAATTTCGGCCAGCGCGATCCGGTTCCGCCGCCGACCGTCTTCAACCCAACTGGCAGCGAGGTCTCGCAAGTCAGCTACGAAGAAGAAGGGGTACAGCGTGGCCAGTCTCCAGAAGCGGGAGAAGCTACCGGCAACTCGTGGTGGGACCCGACTGGGGTTGGTGCCAAGACCTTAGAGGTGACGGGGAACACATCGGAAAACAAAGCCCTGGCCAAGAATCTGTTTAAGCAAGCGGAAACACTTTACGAACAAGGCATGGCCGCTGAAGGAAAAGAACGCGCCGCGAAGCTGAATGAAGCCGCTGGCCTGTTCAAACGAGCTGGGGTCTATGCTCCTGATTCCGCAATCGAGGAAGACTCGCTGATGTATGCCGGCGAGTGCTACTTCTTTCTCGATAACTACCCCGAAGCCACCAAGCAGTACGATCAGCTCGTTAAGAAGTATCAGAACTCGAAACACCTGGACGCCGTCGGTGCCCGACGCTTCAAATTGGCTCGCTATTGGCTCGATCGCCACTCCAAGGAACGTTCGTGGGCCATTCAGCCTAACTTCACCGACGAACAGCTTCCGCTGTTCGACCGCTTTGGCAACGCGATCAAACTGTTCGATCTGATTCGCCTGGACGATCCGACCGGCGACCTGGCAGACGATGCGACCCTGGCCGCCGCGAACGCGCACTTCCGTGAAGGTAATTTTGAATCGGCCGATCGCTTCTACACCGACCTGCGCGAAAACTTCCCCACCAGCGAACACCAGTTCACTGCTCATTACTTGGGTGTAGTCACAAAATTGAAGGTTTACCAAGGCCCCGAATACGACGGCAAGCCGCTGGAAGAGGCCGAGAAACTGTTGACGCGAATCAAGCGTCAGTTTCCCGACAAAACACAAGAAAACATGAAGGTCATCGAGAAGCTCGACTTCGATATTCGAGCCGCTCAAGCCGAACGCTTGTGGCAGAAAGCCGCGTTCTATGATGGTCGGGCCGAGTACCAGGGTGCTTACCATTATTACGCCCAGGTGATCGACAAATTCCCGAGTTCCAACATGGCCGAAGCGGCCAAGAAACGAATCGACGAGATTAAAGGACGTCCAGGTACTCCGGTACCTCCTGCCCAGTTCCTTTACGGTTGGCTGGAACGCAAAAAAGATTTGCCGATACCTTCGCAAACGCCGATCGAAAACATCGCCACTCGCGCGGATGACGATACGGAAACGCGGTAGGTTCCCTAAAGCGATAAGATTTCATGCGTCACTGCCTGACACCAACCCGATTTCTTCTTCTAGCCGCTGTGCTAATGCTAACGGCCGGGCAATTCGGTTGTGTGCATTATCAGATCGGGAATCGGAGTCTGTATCGCCCTGACATTCGCACAGTGCATGTCCCGATCTTCACGTCACTCACCTTTCGACGTGACCTGGGCGAACGCATCACGGAAGCAGTCATCAAAGAAATTGAATCTACGACGCCGTACAAAGTCGTCGATGCCCAGTCGGCCGACAGCGTGCTGCAAGGCAGCCTGGTTACCGAGAACAAGCTCGTGCAGGGGCAAAACACCCTGGATGATCCTCGCATTCTGCAAGAGAACTTTCAGATTCAATACCAGTGGATTGACCAGCGTGGGCAACTGGTTCGTCAGCCGGGGACGCTCGCGTTGGCTCCGGTCTTGATGAGCGAAACGATCACCGCCACCGGCGTTCTCTACCCGGAACCTGGACAATCGATGGTGACGGCACAACAAGAAGCGATCGACCAATTCGCAAGAGAAGTGGTTCGTCATATGCAGACCCCCTGGTAGAACCTGGGATACGTCGTCAATGACGCGTCTGCTAAAATCGAGGGATGAGATCCACACCCCATAGTACCAGTTTGGCGCAGCGTTATCCTTACCGGGCACTTGCCTGGCAACTTCGCACACGTACGTTGCGTTTCACGCGAACTCCCAAGCTGATGGGTATTCTGAACGTCACGCCTGATAGCTTTTCGGACGGGGGACAGTGGTTCGATCCGAAAGCCGCCATCGACCGGGCTCTCCAGATGGAAGCCGACGGCGCGGATATCCTCGATATCGGCGGCGAAAGCACTCGTCCTTATTCCGAACCGGTGACAACGCAAGAAGAACTCCGTCGTGTCATTCCTGTCATTCAAACGTTGGCCGAGTCGGTACGCATTCCCATTTCAGTGGATACCACCAAGGCCATCGTTGCCAAAGAAGCGATTGCCGCAGGTGCCGAGATTCTGAACGATGTCAGCGGACTGGAATTCGATCCTGAGATGATCCCGTTGGCAGTGAAAACAGGCGTGGGTATCTGTGCGATGCACATGCAAGGCAATCCGCAAACGATGCAGGACGCCCCCGAGTACGACGACGTGGTGCTGGACATCTTCGACTACCTGCAAGATCGATATCGTCAGCTACGGTACGCAGGCATCGAACGCGGCAAAATCTGTCTCGACCCCGGCATTGGCTTTGGCAAGACGCATCAGCACAACCTGGACCTGATGGCCCAGTGCGACGAATTCCACGCGCTCAACTGTCCGATTCTGGTCGGTCATTCACGTAAAGGCTTTCTGGCGAAGATTCTCGGCGATAAAGACAAAGACCGCACGCTGGCGACGGTCGGTTCCACGCTCACGCTCGCCCGGCTAGGGGTGCAAATCATTCGCGTACACGACGTCAAAGCCAATAAGGAAGCCTTGGACGCGTTTGTCGCGACCGGCGGAGTCGATGGTATCCCACGAGAATTGCCCGAAGACTAACCAACGCCCTCCCCTTCGATTACCGTAAACCATTTTCTATCAAATGGTTAGATCTCGCCGGCATCTCTCTCGGCACGAACCTTTCGCATTGACCCAATGTCCCATTCCAGAGATAATCTGAAATTGGACGAATTGTTTCTCAAGGTTTGAATAATGGCGATTGCTGACGATCTCGACTTAGCCACCTACTGCACAGAAACGGCTGAAAAAGCTCAGGCCGCGTCGCGTGTCCTGGGGACCGTTTCGGGTCAGGCCAAGAATGACTGGCTGCGTGCCTCGGCAGCTGCTCTGCGCAGCAGTTTCGAGAGCATCGCCGAGGCGAACGCCAAAGATATCGCTAACGCTCCGCAGTATGGCCTGACCGACGCCCAGATCGACCGGCTTCGCCTAACTAAGGATCGGGTCGAAGGGATTGCCGCGGCCCTGGAAGAGATCGCCATGTTCCCCGATCCGATCGGGGCCACGATCGAGTCGTCTGTTCGTCCCAACGGTTTGGCGATTCAAAAGATTCGCGTGCCGCTGGGGGTCGTGTTCTTCATTTACGAATCACGGCCGAATGTGACCGCCGATGCGGCTGCCATTTGTGTGAAGAGCGGCAACGCGGTGATCCTGCGTGGTGGCAAGGAAGCGATGCATTCGTCGCAGGCCATCGTCAGCATCCTGCAAGATCAAGCCGTGGAGTTTGGCATTCCTGCCGATGCGCTGCAATTAGTCTCCACCACCGATCGCGCAGCTGTTGGCCATTTCCTGAAACTCAACCAATACATCGATGTCGCGATTCCTCGCGGCGGCGAAGGTCTCATCCGCCGCGTCAGTGAAGAAGCGACCATGCCGGTCATCAAGCACTTTGCCGGTAATTGCCACGTTTACGTCGATCGAGCGGCCGATTTGGAGATGGCCGTGAAGATTACCTTCAACAGCAAGTGTCATCGCTATGGGGTCTGCAACGCAGCTGAATCCCTGGTAGTACATAATGACGTCGCCGAACAGTTCCTGCCGATGATCGCGGAAGCGTTCGCGAAGGAAGGGGTTGAGATGCGGGGGGACGCTAAGACTTGCTCCATCGTCTCGACAGCCAAACAGGCAACCGAAGAAGATTTTGGCGCGGAATTCCTGGGGCCGATCATTTCAGTGAAGGTCGTCGACAACATCGACGAGGCGATCGCCCACATCAACAAATACAGCTCGAAGCACACCGAATCGATCGTGACCGAGAACCTGGCCGCCAGCCGCAAGTTCTCGGCTCAGATCGATAGTTCAGCCGTGATGGTCAATGCGAGCACCCGTTTCAACGACGGTGGCGAGTTCGGCCTGGGTGCGGAAATCGGGATCAGCACCGACAAGTTCCACGCACGCGGCCCTTGCGGCATCGAGGCTCTCACGAGCTACAAATACATCGTCATGGGAGAAGGTCACGTTCGGAAATAGTTTCCGACGATGACAGGTTTCGTGAATCAAGGGAGTGATTCATGTCAGACAACGTACTGAGTCAGGCAGAAGTCGAGAGCCTTCTCAACGCGATGGAAACCAGCGCGGAACCGGCCAAGAGTCCGGTCGCACCGGTAGCCGATACCGGGTCGCCGTCGCGCGGCTTACGAGGGCGAGAGAAGGTGACCCCGTACGACTTCAAACGGCCCGAGCGAGTCGGCAAAGACCAAATGCGGGCCCTGCAGTCGATGCACGAAGGGTTCAGCCGAAACTTCGGCGCTGCCCTTTCGGCCCTCTTGCGATCGATCGTCGAGGTCAAGCTGACCAGCGTCGATCAGCTGACCTATAGCGAGTTCGTCTTCAGCCTGGAAAACCCCAGTTGCTTCAACCTCTTGGTTGCCGAGCCACTGGAAGGAAACCTGATTCTCGACATCAACCCGTCCATCCTGTATCCGATCATCGATCGTCTGCTGGGGGGCGGCAAAGAAAGTACGCCTGCGTCGCGGCGACCGCTGACCGAAATTGAACTCACACTCGTTTCGCGGATCTCGGATCTCTTCCTGATCGAGCTGAAGGATGCCTGGGAGAATGTTCTTCCGCTGAACCTGCGCGTCGTCCGTGTCGAAAGCAATCCTCAACTGGTTCAGATCGTACCGCCGAATGAAGTCGTGGTGCTGGTCAGCTTCGAGCTGGCCATTGGCGACGTGCGCGGGATGATCAACCTGTGTATCCCGTTCAACTCCATCGAACGAATCAGCAATAAGCTGACCGCCAATACCTGGTTTGCTTACGGTAGCAGCGAAGCAACCCCCGAATCGAAGGCCGCGTTGGGTGTACACCTCGATAAGGCCCAAGTCGGTCTCGATGTGATCCTGGCGGAAACCAATATCACGATGGAAGAGCTACTCGATCTGCGGGTCGGGGACGTGATCACCACTGAAAAAGACTCGCGTACGCCGCTACAGGTCAACGTGAACGGCACCCCAACGTTTCAAGCATTTGCCGGGGCGTTCAAGGGGCGTAAAGCAATTCAGATCGAACGTAGCTACGAACGGAAGAAGCCTGGTGCCTAAAATTATAGGCTCACACGCAGGATCAGGCTCAGAATCTCGATGGCGATTGCCCCTTTCGATCCTGGCTCGAAGTGCTTTTCTTTCGATAGGTTGACGAAGTGGCGAGCACAATCTTGCCGCAATGCTTCCAACTGACGATCAGGCTGAGCACACCAGGTGGCATTGAGACGCTCCAATGCGGTGACGTCTCCTTCTAAGGCCCGTTCGACCAGTACGAACAACTCGCCCCGATCGGTGTTCTCTTCCGGAATAACCAGTGGTGCCGCGGCGACCGGTGTCGGTTCCATCTCACGGTTCCGTTTCTTAGCAGACATCTCCACCCGCAGTCGATTGCCGACCGCGGAAAGGTCTTCCAATCGCGTTGTCAGAGGTACCTCGCCGATCATGCGAGCTGCTTCGTCCGGCTCGCGCTGGCATAACGCTACCTGAACCCATGTTGCCCACGGATGACGTGATGCTTCCGGCGTGCGAGCCGGTGAATCAAACTGGAATACGCTGCAACCTTCCTGACGTGCGGCCTTCTTTTGCTCTTCGAGATCGTTCGCCAGGCCAATCAGTTTGAAGTTGCGACGCGGTGAGTAACGCAGCCGAGTCGAGAACGAAAAGGAGGGGCGAATCGAAACGGGCAAGAGATTGAAGAAGACCGTCAGAAAACGATCGTTATAACCTCCAGTGAACATCAATTTCTTCGACGTCATCGCGTGGTGTGTCCAAGCGACGAGCGATTGCTGCTGAACCGGAGAATCGAAGAAGCGAATCAGTCCGGCATCGACAGGCCCTCCTGACGGCAGCATCCGCAGCGAGGGCAAGTCTGTAGGCAACTTGGCCCCTGGTCGAAGATCGTGAATCGCGAGTGCCGCCGACAACACCCGAAACGGATCGTTGTGAAACCTACGAAACGAATCGGCGTCGAGCACGAAACAGTGCGTGTAAACCTGGCGTCCACCCCGGCCACTGTACTCGGCTGAACCGAGTACCGTTCGCGACACACAAAACTTGTGGTCACCCAGCGGATGAAAATTCAAACTGACGTCCATGGGGTCGTCAGCGATCATCGAGTCGTGGGCAGGACCCCACACTGCCAGCTGGCGGGCATCTTCACTACTGATACCAGGACTCCAGGCAACCAGTTGGTAGCCATCTTTGGATGAAGTGCGAGCCGACGTAAAGATGGCCTGCTCGACGGCAATAGTTCCCGAGGAATGATTTTGCCGAGGAGGTGCGACTTGAAGATCTTTGGGAGAGAGCGGAGCCATGGTGGTGACCAACTAGATTTTGCGTACGAGCCATTCAAACGGTTCTACGATGCCGCGCGGCTCGATCCGCAGCGGTACGGCGGAAGTACCTTCCCCTGGCTCTTCGCGGAACCCGACCGAGCCAGCGACACCAGAGGCAAAGAATCCATAGTTAGTAAAACGTTGTTGAACCTGTTGCCACAGATTGGGCGTCTTCTCTTTGGCATACAGTTCAGGATTATCGAAACATGGTTCGCAGCGATCGGCCTTCGAGAAAACAATCGCAACCGGTCGCGTGCTTTTCCCGCGAGCCTTGCGGTTATCTTGCTCACTCAGATAGGTGATCAGCTTCATCAGGAAGTAATTCTGTTCGGCCCCACCTCGCTCGATTCGGTCGGTGTCGGCCAGCAGGATCACGGCCGAGCACTTTTCCAGGAAGGAGTGAATCGCCGGATAAGCGTTAGGGTGATCGATCTCTTCCAAGATCGCTTCCCCGGCCATGTCCGGCATGATCAGTTCCATGGGGTTCTTCTTCGAGTTCACCTTGGCCTGGCAGTGCACCCAGTTCCAGCGATCAGGTTCATTGGGGGTCTTCTCCGGAAACCGGCAACTCGAAAGCGCCATCATCGTGCGCTGCTGAAGCGTGATCGAGAACGCACCCCGGGCAAGCACTTGAACGCGGCCGTTTTGCCGGGTGAGCATATCCAACAGCATGCCCAGGTAAACGGTTTTACCTGCCGCTGCGGTACCCAAAACGGCAACCATTTGTGGGCGAACACCTTGGGTGCGTGCCTGGTGCGACAAGGCCAAAGGGGCGGCGCAGTGGCGACAAAGTTCGGTGTTGTAATTGTTATCGGTACCGCAGATGTAACATGCCAACGGCACAGCGCATTCCGCGAGTCGATACGAATCCATAGCTACGAGGACACGCTTGGTCATTGGGCCACCTCAGCATATTCTTGAGTCTCGACCTGGGCCGGGTGCTCCTCGGCTTGCATCGACTGGTCAGGGATCAGATCACAGATTCCAATAGCACAGCGAAACCCAAGGTTTCGTTTACGAGCGACGGCCTTGTCGCCACTTTGAAAATCGCACGTGGCCTGGGTCTCGAAATAGGTATCGAAAGCTCCGCCACGAATACTTCGCATCGAAGCATCGAGCACCAGTGGCGAAGCACTGGATTGCCAGGCACCGAAGCGACTGGAAGTCCATTCCCAGACGTTTCCAATCAGTTGATTAGCACCACCAACGCTCATGCCTTCGTCATACTTTTCGACGGGAACCGTGCCACCATGCCCACTGCCCCAGAGATTGCATTTGTTTTGATCGAATGCTTCGCCCCAGGGGAATTTGCGTTGAATTGGTCGCGCACCTGGCAGCGGCACCGGCCAGCTACCTGACTTGACCCACTCGGGATCCGTTGGCAAGCGTTTTCCGACCCATCGGGCATAGGCTGCGGCTTCATACCAACAGACGCCGACCACTGGATGTTGGGCTTGTCCCGAAAGGTATTTGCCGTTCTTCCAGAAGCGAGGGCCTGGTTCTCCGGTGAGATCAACAAAGTCAAGCAGTGCCGGAACAATCTCCGGATCCCAAAGCGAGATTTGTTCGTAACCGCCATTCTCGACAAATCGAAAGTATTCTTCGTTGGTAACCTGGTAGCGATCGAGATAGAAGCCTTCGACTTGCACAATGCGTCCGTCGAGATGATCCGGCAAATCGGGAGAACTGTTGGCTCCCTTGCCAACAATGGTTTCTCCACCTGGAACGAGCGTCATCGCGTCATCAAGCATCGCTTGAGCACGCTGCAATAGTTTAGGCGGAATGCTCTCGGCAATCTGAGGACGCAAAAGCAACGTGTAGCGTCCTTGGTCGAGCATTTTCCGAGCCAGGGATTGCGAGTCGTTCGCATTACCAGTGCTTGCTGTTGCCGCGACTTTGTGCGATGCCACCTTTTCAGGTGCCGCATGACTGGTAGCTGGTTGTGCGGAAAACTTCTGTGTGAATTGTCGATAGGCAAAGTAACCGCTGCCGATAGCAGAAAGAAGAACTGTCGTAGCCAGAGCCCAAGAGAAGCTGCCGAAGAGCCACGTTAGCGACATCAATACGACTACGCTTGCTACGCCGGCTCCCCCTACTACATAGCGATTCATGAAATGTGTCCTGAGTAGGAAACTGTGGGAAAAGGGTGCAAACTAACGACGCTGGCCGCGGCGTTTGTTCACGTCTCGTTGCAATTTGGCAAATTGCGCCATCACGGAATCGACAACGGTATTGTTGTTATTGGCTCGATATTCCACTTCGTCTCGGCAGACGGTCGCGGTCTCGCTGATGACAGAGGTATCGGCAAAGGACTGGGTTTGCGTTGTTTGGGCAGGTGTCGAGCTGCGACGTTCCAACAGAGAACGCATAGCCTGAAGCTCTTCCGACCAGGCAGTCTTTTGCTGGTTGAGTTCTTTGCGTTGTTGATCGATCGTCTCGGTCAACTGCATGGCGTGCCCGCGGGCCTGGTGCAGTTCTCCTTCCAGGGCCTGATTACGTTCGACAAGCGAATTGTGATCGGAATCTTCGCGGACAATCGTGTGGGCTTCGTCACGCCGCATCAGTTCCAGCTTCGTGGCCGCGAGTTCTCGGCGCAGCTGCTCTACCTCGGCCAGCAGATCCGAATCAGGCTGGTTAGGAGCATGTGCAGCTTGAAGCTGTTGCTCAAGTTCGGCGATACGTTGCTGGCTCGCGGGGTCGCTGGAGGGGGACTGTGCCGACTGAGTAAGTTGCTGACGAAGCTGCTCGATTTCGGCGTTGGCCTTGTTCAACGCTTCTTCTCGTTGGACAACTTGCTGAGAAAGTCGCAAGTTCTCCTGAGCAGCTTGTACCGATACTTCTGAAGTCTGATCGATTTCACGACGAGCCTTCATCAACTCAGTTGCGCGCGATTCTACCTCTTGCCCGAGGTTGGCAATCTCTCGAAGAAGTTGATCGATGAACTTCTCCAATTCGCCGTTATGATGGCGAAGCTGAGAGAGTGCCTGATCGAGCGGAGCGTAGTCGGGGCTCATTCCTAATGCTATTGCGTGAGCATTCACGTCAACCCTGCCTTCCGCCAGTCATTGGTGGGAACTCGGCCATGAATCACTGTCCGGATTGGACGCCGTGGGAAACGGGGCCAAATTTGAAATAAGTCGAAAAGGAAAACACGAGGGTTTCCCTGGAAAAGTTGGAAGGAAGCTGGTCTGGTTCACCAACCGCCATTGAAAACGTAGGTCGAAAGTGCCCCTGAGGCAAAAGAATCCCATGAAAATGCCAGCCATCTCCTTCTTGAACATCCAGTACGAAGGATCTAACGAGGCGAAATATGGGGAGAAAACAACCCAGTTGCCCATGAACGGAGAGATGTTAGGCTAAAAGAAAGTGTTTGCGCTCGCTGGGAATTGCGGGTATCGCGTGCGAATGATTCGCGCCTTATTGCCTACTGGATTAACGGAGTCACTCACCATGAATTACCTCACCAAGACCCTCCCAATGCTCGTGGCCGTTGCCGTTCTGCTGGTTTCCGCTGGCCAGGCGACTGCTGCGAACAAGAATCTGGAACCATCGTGCTGCGCCCCTGAGCCGCCGACTCCTTGCTGCTACGATCCGTGCTTTCACTACAAAACGCACAAACTGTTCGTGAAGAAGGCCTGTCCTTGCGATTGCTGCCCCCCAGTCGAGGCTGTTCTGCAGGTCGTTGACCCACGTTGCAACTGCTTCGTCGATGTGCCAATCTGCCTGCCAAGTTGCTGCACCGACTTGCCCACGATCGACAGTCGCTGTGGTCTTTTCCATCGCGGTATTGTCGAGTACGAGTGGTGCTGTGGCTTCAAAGTCAAGATGGTCTTCCGGCCCGGTGGACATGTCGACGTTCACTACTACGGCTTGTAAGCCATAAACTTTCACGCACGTCGGTGTGTGCAAGTCAAACGGATAAAAGGATCATCAGGGCACCTTATCGAGGTGCCCTGTTTCTTTTGTTGTTACCAGGATGTTTGCAACGGTTAGAACGTTGACCAATTGATTTTGCCGCTTCATACTGAAGCACGACAGACACCACCCCCAGCATGCATAGGCCCGATTGTGTCCAAGAAGCGGCGAAGCAACAAGAAGTTGTCGCGTTCTGAGGTCCATCCACCTCCGAGCGAACCTCAATCCATTGAATCGCTGACGGTCTTTTGGAGCTTGTGTATCTTTGCGACCTTGGTGCTGGTTATTGTCTTTATGCTTCTCCGAGCTTCCGTAGCACTGTGGCAGCCAGCCGAGGACACCAATAATACATGGACTGGTTTTGCCAATCTGCTGCTCTTTTCGGCAATCGTCAGCGGCAGCATCGGTGGCATATTGACTCCGATCGTTCAGTCGCAACGCAAGCGCCGGGCACCCAAATCACTTCAGTTTGCCGCTGTAGCCATTGCCATTTCTCCGTGGATTTTGCTGGCACTGTTGGCTGCCCGCTCTTGATGCGAAACTAGTTCAACCTCTCGGCGCATCGCCCCCTACG
This sequence comes from Blastopirellula marina, assembly GCF_002967715.1. NCBI lineage: Bacteria > Pseudomonadati > Planctomycetota > Planctomycetia > Pirellulales > Pirellulaceae > Blastopirellula > Blastopirellula marina. The sequence goes on along the minus strand of NZ_PUIA01000014.1, from coordinate 90,102 downwards.
CCTCATTTCGATAGCAACACAAGCGAAAGGATCGGTCTGAATGGACCCTCGTTTTGAAAAACTCGCCAAGGTAATCGTTCAATACTCTGGCCGCGTGCAGCCAGGGCAACTCGTGCGGATCACAGGAGCAACTGTCACCGAACCTCTGATGATCGCCGTGTATCGAGAAGTCGTCCGTGCTGGTGCCCATCCCGAAATCTCGATCGTGCCAGATGAGTGCAAGCGGATCATGCTCGAAGAAGGTTCAGACGAACAACTTTCGTATGAGAACCCTCTACTACTGCACGCCGTCGATACGATCGATTGCTCGATCGGAATATGGGGCCAGAAGAACTCCAAGGCTCTCTCTTCCATCTCACCACAGAAGAGCGCCCTACAGAGCCAGGCTCGCAAGACGTATTTCAACAAGTTTCTCGGTCGTGCCGCCGATGGTTCGTTGAATTGGGTCGGTACACAATTCCCTTGTGAATCCTCCGCACAAGATGCCGAGATGTCGCTGTCTGAATACGAAGACTTCGTCTTTCGAGGGGGTTTTCTCAATGAAGACGACCCGGTCGCTCTGTGGAAGAAACTAAGCATCCAGCAGCAAAAGCTGGCCGATTTCCTGATGACCAAAAAAGAGATTCGGTTTGTTACGCCTCAGGGAACGGACCTGACGCTGGGCGTCGAAGGACGCAAGTGGATCAACTGCGATGGGCACGAAAACTTCCCAGACGGCGAAGTCTTCACCGGCCCCATCGAGACGGCCACGCAGGGGATCGTCAAATACAGTTTCCCGGCCGTGCATGGTGGCCGCGAATCAGACGGTATCGAACTGACTTTCCGCGATGGACGCGTTGTCGAAGCGAAGGCATCCAAGGGAGAAGACTTCCTGATTGCCATGCTCGATCAAGATGCTGGCGCGCGTGTGCTAGGCGAAATTGCCATCGGCACGAACTACGCGATTCAGGAGTATTCCAGGAATACCTTGTTCGACGAAAAGATCGGCGGCACCTTCCATGCCGCCGTCGGAACTGCCTATCCTGAGTCAGGCGGCACGAATGAGTCGGGCCTGCATTGGGATATGGTTTGCGACCTCCGCCAAGGTGGGCAGATATTCGTCGACGGAGAGTTGATCAGCGAGAATGGACGCTTCCTGAACCCAGAATTCCCTCAGCCGTTGACTTAGTCAGCGGCTACGAAAATGGGGGGCGTATGATCCCTTCGTCACGAAGCGGATTGCAGTACAGAATCCGCTTGAGTAGTTCGGGATTTCCCGACTCATCGGCGGGGCGATCGTAGTGCCAATCTCGATGCGTGGGAATGTAACGCTCGTCAAAGGGCCAGCCGTGAAACGGCCCGAAACCGAGATGGTCTGTCAGTTTCTCCGAGTTCATCGCGACATTGCCGGCCCGCGGAGGAACGGGACCAGCTTCGATCCGCATACAGCCCATGAGCAGTTCTGGATCGTAGCCCCCAACTCGATTAACGATTTGGGCAATCTCGTAAAGACTCAGCCGCACAGGTCCTCCGGCATGATAGATCCCCGGCATGTCTCGCGAGAGAATCTCCTCGAATGCCAGGTTCATGCAGTCGGTGTAGGTAGGCGTGCGAACCTCGTCGAAATAGAGCGTCGCAGGACGGTTCTTTTTGAAACGGGACTGAATCCAGTCGATCGCACCAGCGTGGCCATTGAAACTGACTCCCATCGGCAACGAAATCCTCAAAATCGTTGCATCTGGTCGTATCAAAGATACCAGGCTTTCAGCGGCCGCCATCGTTTTACCGTAGACCGTTACCGGATCGGTTGAGTCGGTCTCGAGCATACTCCCCTCGCCAGAATCGCCGCTAAAGACCAGGTCGATCGAAAGATGGATCAGGCGAGTATCGGTACCCTCGAGAATATGAAGGAGGTTCCGGGTCCCTTCCAGATTGATCCGCCAAGCCATGGCGGGATCTAATTCGCACGACTTGAGGGCACAGCTACCGGCACAGTGCAGCACCGACTTGAACTGATACTCGTCAAACAGGCGTTTGAGGGCATCGATGTCTTCCATATCGCATGGAATGATCTGCTCACCTTCCAGCCGCCAGTTGTCGGTAGGGCGAATCCCTACCACATGTTGTGGAAATTTGTGTCGGAAGTGATACAGCGCGTTGTAACCGGGCACTCCGGGAACGCCAGTAATTAACAAAGGAAGTCCGATAGACATGGCCGCTCATCATTGCCTTGCGCGAAAGATGCAGTGCTCCCGGCACGGCATCTTTTGAATTTGCATGGGTTTTCTGCAATCTCGAATCACGTAGTCGATTTACAGTCCCCCCACCTACAGAGGAAGCGATTGCTCGCATATTCCGCATGGTAAGAATTTCCGGCAGATTCGATAGCCCTGATATGGGGTCAGGTACCCAGCAATACCTGTAAAGCCAGGTTTTACTCGGTATAAACCGATCTTTTCGGTTTCGCTGATCTCTCAGACTTACGTTTAAAACCATGCTCGAACATGGGTTATGACCTAAGTTTGAAAAAGGTGTGTCCAAGACCGCCTGAGTCAGATCGCCCGAAATGCTTATAGGAAATTCCCCCATGTCGTTGCCCCCCGCAGCTCTTGCACTCACCGGTAACACGGTAGGTACGTTCGTACCTGCGGTTCGTCACCGTCTGAAGCAAATGAGCACGGAACTCCGAAACTACTTCGGTACCTCATTCTGTTTGAGGGACGGAAGTACAGGCGAGTTAATGCTGGCTTCTGACGATCGCATCCTGGGAGACGACTCACTGCTTGCTTCGCTCTGTCCTGGTCTCCAGCGCGAAGGTACCGCCGCAATTGTTTCGGAAGAGAAAGGCTGCGCCGTCCTGGCCATTCCGCTTCGTGACGGAGTGAGCACTTACATTGCAACGGCCCCATTTCGCCTGGCGATCTCTGGCAGCGCAACGCCCGAATTCAGCAAGCTTTCTCAGGTGCTGGGCTGTTCTCTCAAAGAATCCAAGCAATGGTACCAGGCCCAATCCGAATGGACCGTTCCAGCTCTCGAACGCATGGCCGCCATCGTGGTTAGCAAGATCGCGTCCGATTCGGAAATTGAACGCCTGACCGAAGAGATCGACAAAGTCTCGGATAGCTTGTCGTCGACCTACGAAGAAATCAGTCTGCTTTACGGCCTCACCCAGAACCTTCGAATTTCCAGCAGCGATTCGCAGCTTGGTGATCTGGCACTCAACTGGTTGCTCGAAGTCATTCCATGTCGCGGGCTTTCGATCCTGTATCAACAGCCTGGACGACGCGGCGGTCAGAACGAGTCTTCTGGCTCGCAGTACGAACCGCACCTGCTTTCTGTCGGAGAATGCTCTGTCGATGCTCAGATGCTTTCGCATCTGGTGAAGAAACTGAATCTGAATGAAAAGCGATCGGCATTCGTCGCGAATCAACGTATTACCGAGCGTCCCGACTGGCCCTGCCCCGAGATCCGCCAGATTATCGCGGTTCCGTTGGTTGAAGGTGACAACATCTTCGGATGGCTGTTTGCCGTCAATCACAACGAAGACAAAGGATTCGGCACGGTCGAAGCAAGCCTACTTAGCAGCGTTGGGACAATCCTTGGTATTCACAGCGGAAATATCGAACTGTATCGCCGCCAGTCCGAGTTCGTTACCAGCGTGGTTCGCGCCTTGACCTCGGCGATTGACGCCAAAGACCCATACACATGCGGTCATAGCGATCGTGTTGCCCGACTTGCCGTTCGCCTGGCACAAGAGATGGGTCTGGACAGCGAGACCCTCAACTTGATGTACATGGCCGGGCTGTTGCACGACGTCGGTAAGATCGGCATCGACGATAGTGTCCTTCGCAAGCCAGGCCGCCTAACGGACGAAGAATACGAACACATCAAGCTTCACCCGGAACTGGGCTGCAATATCCTTTCGGGATTGAAGCAATTAGAAGCCGTGCTCCCCGTTGTTCTGCACCACCACGAACAATGGGACGGTAAGGGATATCCTCACAAGCTGGCTGGGGAAACCATTCCGAAATTGGCCCGTATCACTGCGGTGGCCGATGCCTACGATGCTATGTCCAGCGATCGACCATACCGCAAAGGGATGCCAGCGGATCGTGTCGATCAAATCTTCCGCGAAGGCTCCGGCACCCAATGGGATCCAGAAGTCATCGAAGCATTCTTCTCGGCTCGAGAAGACATCAACAGTATTATGCGTGAAGAACGTGCTGGCCTGGGCTTCGACGTCAGCAACTGGATCAAGTCGCTTCAAGACGAATAGTTCGCGACTTCCAGCGAACCGTTTTCCGAATCGATTCGTGTCCCTACAACGTTCAAACCTCGGCGGATCATGGCCAGTCCCCAATACTGGCCATCGATACATGCCAGCGAGGTAAGCCGCCCCACTTCTTTGCCGTCGACGACAATTGCCGCTGGCAACTCTTCCGGAACAGGCTCACTCAGCCAGTGCACTGCCACAAGCTTCTTGTTGACGTGCCCCATCGCGTCGATTCGCGCGACCGTTTCCTGCCCGAGATAACACCCCTTCTTGAAGCTAATCGCCGTATCGTCGCGATTGACTTCCTGGGCGAGATGCTCGCTACCAATATCGATCCCATGGATCGGAAAGCAGCCGGCAATACGTTTCTGTTCAAACGCTTCCGCAGATGGCTCGATCCCCTGCACCAGGCTTTCAACGTTGGGGCCTGAAAGCTCGTACGAGTCTTCCTGCAGAATAGGTGTTCGGAAGATCTCGATCGTCGCTCCCTCCCAACTGACCGATCGATGCTGCAGCAAATCAGGCAGATCGCTTACCTCAAGCTTTTCTTTTAACCACGCGGTGGCATCCTCCCCCCAAATGAAAATCGCATTTTTTGTATCGCTTTGGTCGGTGACTTCCACGTCTTCGATCATGGAGTACTTCTGCAAGTGCGGTAGTAACGCCTCGCTTTGTTGTCCCAATCCTAGAAACACGATCCGATCGTCGTACTTCTCCAGAAAACCATGGGCAAGAGTTTTGCCTTGCACCGAAGGAATGTAGGCTTCGCAGCTCACGCCGATGGCTGTTTGCACGACATCGTTCGAGCATAGCCCCTGCATGAATCGTACGTGACTGGGGCCGCTGACCTGAATCTGACATGTCAGCGGAGACGATACCCAAGAAATGGTGCCGTTCATTCTCTCTCGACTTTTGGAAGTTACGATGGCAGGCCAGACTCGGCCAGACGAAGCGACATGCATTGCGCGTCGTGCACGACGACGACGTCTTGATAGTGTTCACAGATCTTGCGACATTCGTCGTCGGACTCGACGGGAATCAGATCGAGTTGATCCAAGATCTCTTCCGAGAGTGCACTACGGAAGTAGATCTTGCACTGGGACAAAGTCTTGGCGAACTGCAACGCGATGGCCGCATCTTCGCTGCGAGACTTTCGCATGAGCATTTCAAAATCGGTGAACTCAAGCGATTCGGCCATTTGCGCCATCGCCAGACCTGGGCGTTGGCGAATCTCCGTCGCCAGGATAATAGCCCCGCCTGGCCGGACAAGGTCTTCGACGTTTGCCAGGGCCCTGGCTGCGTTTTCCCATGTCTGCCCTAGCTGACCACCGGTCACCAAGGCAATCACTGCTCCGGCAAGTGTCGGCACGCTCGGTTGCCAGTGCTCGGCCAATTGTTGGTCGGCCAATGCCTGGACCTGCGATGCCTCGCCGTAAACGGCATGCGAATAACCACCGCCCCGAGCAGGAAACAACAGACAGTTCACCGAGATCCCAAGTAGTTGGCGGATCTCTTCGATCTCGGCCGTACGACGCTTGCGACGTTGCGGCCTTGTCACGAACAAGGGGGAATTCCAGCGTTTGAGCGAATCGATATCCGAGTACGTCGGATAGATCGACGAGAAGGCTCCGAACGTATTGAACCTGCCGTCGTGTCGAGCGACCCCGACAGGAATTACCACATCGGCATCGCACAAGTGGCGGTTCAGGATGATGGCTCGATTCTCTTGGGTCGATGTGAGAAACGAATTGGCCTTCTGATCGTGCGGCTGGTGCACGTGGATTTCTGCGTGATCCCCCAGTGGAGCAACTATCGGCTTCAACAGCTCGACGACAGGCGAAGGGGTCTCGTGGGGCAACAGAAACTGAAACTGACGATCCGTCAGATTCGCCTGTTGGGCATAACGCACCACGCCGCGGGTAACGTCTTCGACGTCGCTTACTTCTTTGCCAAACGCGAACAGAATGATATCGCCGGGAACCGAGGCATCGGCCAAGTCGGGAAAGCCGGTGGGATGACTCAGCGCAGTTGCGATGGTCTCAGCAAGATCGGTTGCCGGCAGAGAATCGGATTGAAGATTTGCCAACAGATGCTCGGCAGCGATTTCGCACTGCGAAGTTGCATTGTCGCCAAACGGAGTCGAGAGGGGCATCGATACCCTAATGATTCGGGAAACATGGATTAAGTCCCCGAATCATAGGACTTCGCTTACCGCATGGTCAACGGGACGCCTCTTAGTCAGGCGTACCAGCACGCATCCGAAGACACATGCTCACCAGGTCTTGCAGACCACGTTGAATCGACTCAGCCGGAGCACTTTCGCGGCAGGCGTTTTCCAGAACAGCCGCAATCGCCGTGACATCGCCAAAACCATAGCTACCAGCGGCCCCCTTCATTTGGTGGGCGATGCGTCCTAGTTCTTCCCAATTCGAGTGCTCGGCAGCATCAAGCATGCTTTGAACACGATTAGGGATCTCGTCGACGAACATTTCCACAAGTTCGCCCAGATCCTCGTCGTTGCCGAATTCGGAATAGATCAGCTGTTGCTGGTTCGTCACTGTCATATCAATTGCCCCTATTAACGGTGAAAGCGGATACGGATTCCGTTTGAGTTAGCGGACCACCCCCGTAACTACCCAGACATGTGGAAATGTCTCTAAGTAAGAGTGGGTTTCGAACCGGCATGTTGAGAGCAATGCAGCGGTCAAAATGTGGGGGCATACAACCCGAGTGATAGCACAGCCAGACCATTCGTTACGATCGGACCTGGCAATTTACTCCGACTACACAATTTAGGCATTTTGCTAGAGGGTTTTGCTTTAGGGGGTCGATAGCGATTGATAGTTCCTAACCAAGGAAAGTTACTTGCGTGGACAATCGCTGGTGCTGGGTTTTGTTTTCCTGGTGCGTCAACGGCGTGAGCCCGCAAGAGTTGTTTTTTTCTGGTGGTAAATTGAGTCAAGTTGGAGTCCTCTCGATGAATGCCCGTTTTGCTTTCCCTGCGTTGTTGGTTGTCGGTATGATCTTTGCCGCTGCCTCCACCGCCCAAGCCGGTATGTTCGGCTTCTCGCACGGTTGTGGCTGTGCACCTGAACCTTCCTGTTGTGCTCCTGAGCCGACCTGCTGTGCTCCTGAGCCATCGTGCTGTGATCCTTGTGCTAAGAAGTGCAGCCTGTTCTCGCACCTGAAGCACAAACTGCACCGCTGCTGCAAGCCATCGTGCTGTGCACCAGAACCTTCGTGCTGTGCTCCAGAGCCAACCTGCTGCGCTCCAGAGCCAACCTGCTGTGCTCCAGAGCCAACCTGCTGTGCTCCAGAGCCATCGTGCTGCGATCCTTGTGCCAAGAAGTGTGGCCTGTTCCACCACCTGAAGCACAAGCTGCACAACTGCTGCAAGCCAAAGTGCTGTGCACCAGAACCGACCTGCTGTGCTCCAGAACCGACTTGCTGCGGCTAGTCGTTCCGGTAGCGACATTCGGTCGCTTTGATTGAAATAAGAAAACAGCCAGAGACATTCCCAACGGAAACTCTGGCTGTTTTTATTTCTTGACACTTGAAATTATTGCTTGGCGCATAAGGCGACTTAAATGGTCAGAAATGAGCGTATAAGTAGACTTATTGCTTGACGGATTCCCCAAAAGAAGTGATCCTGATAGTCTCTTTCGGAACATAGAGAAGTCACTAATCTGGAGAACTTTCCCGTGCTCAACCTTATCCGGGCGGTGATAGTGGCAAGTCTGATTCTTGCTCTGTCGATGCATGCTTCCTTCAGCCAAGCCGTTTATGGCCAGGAAGTATCCAATTCGAAAGTTGCGCTGGACAAGGTCCAATCGTTTAGCCGCGTCGGTGAATTCACGCGAGCATTCCAGGAAATCGCTAACGTCGAAGACGCAGCCCTGCGCGACGAGGGGCACTCGTCGATCGCCCGTATGCAAATGAAGGCCGGGCTAATCCAGGCCGCCGTCGAAACGGCTTCTTATATTGAAGATGACGTCAATCGCTCTGAGCTTCTCTCGGAAGCACAAACCGCTCGAAGTAAGGCCCCGGTGGCGCGAGGCGGGGGTGTTACTCCTGACTTCGATCAGTTGATTGATCTGATCACGACCACGGTCGAGCCCGAAAGCTGGGAAGAACTGGGTGGCCCAGGCTCCATCGCCCCCTTCCCTACCGGTGTCTACGTCGACTCCCAAGGCACATTGAAGCGAATCACTCAACTCTCCAATGATTCGCTTCTCTCGGATATCCATGACACATCCAAGATCCTTTCTGCTAACAATGACGCCGCCGCCGAGTCCGTTCTCCGGAAGGTTTCGTTAACGCGTCTGGAAAAGGAAGCTCAACTCCGCTGGGCCATCGGTCGCGATCCAAGCGACACCATGTTGAACATGGCTGGCATCTACGAAGTCAAATACTTGTTGGTCTACCCGGAAACAGGCGAGATTGTGATCGCCGGCCCGGCTGGCCCTTGGCATGCCAACGCCGAAGGACGCCACGTGAACATCGCGACGGGTCGCCCCGTGCTACAACTGGATGACCTGGTTGTCTTGCTTCGCAACGCGATCGATGAGCATGGCAAGTTTGGCTGTGCGATCACGCCGACACAGCAGGGGCTGAAGAGTGCCCAAGAGTACATCGACGTGACTTCCGCCAAGCCGCTACATCCTCGGCAACGCGATCAATGGCTGAAAGGTCTCCAAGCGGCCGTTGGCAAGCAGGACATCACCGTCCATGGCGTCAACCCAGACACGCGAGTCGGCCAGATCATTGTCGAAGCCGACTACCACATGAAGCGGATTGGCATGGGCTTGGAAGACGGAACGGCCGGGGTTCCCAGCTATCTTGAGATGGTCACCATTCCTCCTGGCGGCAGCCCGCCACCAATGGATGTTCTGCGTTGGTGGTTCACGCTCGATTACCGTAACATCAGTGTCACCAAAGAGCGAGACGCGTTCGCCCTGCAAGGTCCTGGCGTCAAAGTGTTGAGCGAGAACGAGCACCTCGACGCGCAAGGCCAGCGAATTCACACGAACACCAGCACAGCTCTCAATGCCACGTTCGCACGCAATTTTTCGACGAACTACGCCTCGCTTGCCGTGAAGTACCCAATCTATGCCGAGCTCAAGAACGTCTTTGATCTCGCCATGATTACCTCGCTAATCGAGAAAGAACGATTGGCTGATCAAGTCGGCTGGAACCTGACCCACTTCGGTCCCGACGGCGGCTACCAGGTTGCTACCGGTTCGGCTCCGAAGGTCGTCGACTCGATCATGAACATGAGGATAATCGACAAGAAGCACATCATTGCCGGCGTGAGTGGCGGCGTGAACTTCGATCCCTCAGAAATGCTCACCGACGAAAAGATGTCTGTTGATGAGTACGGCTTGATGACCGCGGATCATAAATCAGGTAACGTTCCCCAGACCATCAAGCATCACGGCTGGTGGTGGGACTAACGCAGACCTTACAGCGAGGTCGGGACGAGTGCCAGTCGCTCGTTCATTCCGCCGAGCATGATTGTCTCGACGCTTCCTCGCCGTCGCCCCTCTTTGACCAGCAAGACGGAAACCTCAGGGTATTTTGGCAGCATTGCCTCCGTCTCTTCCGGTCCCATGACATAACATGCGGTCGCCAGAGCATCGGCCAAAGCAGCCGTGGGCGCGATAACCGTTGCCGAAAGCACCGAAGTCGCCGGTTGCCCAGTACGAGGATCGAGTACATGACCGTACTTCTTCCCTTCGTGAAAGAACGCTTGGAACGCGGCACCAGAAGTTCCCAGTGCTTCGCCGTTCAGGTGTACCGTTCCGATCCTGCGATCAGGCCGCAAAGGATGAGGGACACCTACCTCCCAACCATCGCGCGGTGTTCCGTCGCGTCGCACTCCTTGGGCGAGCACGCTGCTGGTCCCGCCGTGCAGTAAGTAGTCTTCCACCCCAGCTTCGCGAAGGAGTTCGCGGCAACGATCTAACGCGTACCCTTTGCCAATACTCCCCAGGTTGAGTTCGACCCCTTCTTTCTGGAAGAAGATCGTGCGTTGGCTTTCATCGAGTGTCAGCTTGTTACTTCCGACCAGGCTCATGGCCTCGGCCAGGTCGACCTCGTCGGGGACCTTGCCTTCGCGATCAAAGAATCCCCAAGCTTTAATCAACGGTCCCGCGGTGATATCGAACGCACCGTGCGTGTCTCGGTGCAACTGAACTGCGAGCTGCAACAACTCGAATAGACGCTGTTCAACAACTTGGGGTCGCAAGTAAGCAGTCGCCCCCAACATGCAGATTTCGCTGTCGTAGCGATAGGCGGAAAGCTGTTGCTCGAGCTCGGTCACCATATCTAGTGCGGCGACCCCGGCTTCGGTTTCGGTGCCTGGCCCGACGGCATTCAAGTAGACCTCGAATTGGCAGGCCATCGCCTTCCTGGCCAGCTGAAGCAGGTAGGCACCAGGTGCCGTTGACGAGGCAGACATCCCCCCCTGCTCAGTGGCTTCCTCTGAGTTGGGTTCTTCTTCCGAACGGACCTTTCCCCACAGAAAGTTGCGGCGACTGGCCAGTTTTTCCTCTTCAGGTGTCACGACTTGTCCTGGTTTTGTGGGTAGCGAACTCGTGAAAATCGAAATTCTGTCCCTAGATCAAGTTCAGGGTTATACTAATTGTGAACGCTCGTCCCCAGGAGGCAACATCAATGCGTCAATTCGGTATCGTTCTTGTCGTCGGAATCATGGCTCCGCTGGTCAGCAACTCTTCGTTGCATGCCCAACAAGCCGAACGCCGTGCCAAGGCCCCGGAATTTAATAATACAACGACCAGCATCATCTTTTTCAAAGATGTCTTCGCGGAAGCCCTCCAGGGAGAACGCCCGACCATCCTCAGCGAGAACAGCCAAGCCCCAGCCATGGCACCGAGCTCGCCCGCTGGCGGCGGGGGCATGCAATCGCCAGCCACGACAGGGGGCGGCAAGGCCGGGGAATGGGCCGACATTATTTCGCCGGGCACCATTCAAGACGAAGTGAAACGTCTCAATAACCAGTTGGCGGAAACGGTTCAGAACGTCCGTAAGTTCAACGGGGGTGGTTTCGAGGAAGCACGTCGCGACTTCACCGAACTGGCCATGCTTTTCGAGATTATCGCTGAGCATGACGGTGACGTTCGCTGGAAGGAATTTGCCCTGACCGCGCGGGACGGGTTTGCCCGGGCTGGTTTCAATTCCAAAGTGGGAACCGACAACTCGTTCAAAGAAGCCAAATTGCGTGCCGAGGACGTAGAACAACTCGTTCGTGGTGGATCGATCGATACGCGCGAAGCCGATCCCAAGGCAACCTGGGATGCCATCGCCGACCGCCCTCCTCTGATGCAGCGACTAGAGATCGCCTACCAGAAGCGTCTTAAACCGATGACTGCTAGCGAATCAGAGTTCAAAAGCAATGTCGAAGAGATTCTGCATGAAGCCGAAATCATTGCCGCGATCGGACATGCCATGCAGAAAGAAGGCTTCGAATACTACGACGACGCCGACTACGTCACCTTCAGCCAACAAATGCAGGAAGCGGCGTTGAAAGTCGTGAAGGCCGTCAAAGAGAACAACGCCGATGCGGCCCGTACCGCCGCCGGCGATGTCGGTCAGTCGTGCACACTTTGCCACGAAAGCTATCGCTAGTTCGATTCAAACTTGGGAATGACCAGGTCGGGTATATCGCCTGGTATTCCCTCGAAACGGGCAGTGACTTGTCCCGGTTCGTCATTGATTTCAACCGGCTTGCCAGAGAAGTCTATGATCGGCAATTCCGCCAGCGGGTGCCCATTGGCAGCTTGAACGGCCGCCAGCCAGACTGTCATTCGCGACTTGTCCTTGGAAAGAGTAGCCTGCTGAGCATGCATGCCGCTGAGCAAAAAGTCGCCTGAAATAATCGGGTAGCTATCGGTCGACTGAGCCACGTTTAGAGCATCGTTAATCGCAGCCAACCCTTCGGCTCGTTGGTAATACGGCTTATCGGCCGCGGCGACGATATCTTTCATCGCATCCAGATAGAAAGCCTGATCGGTCGTCAGGTTACGGGAGATTGAGCTGGTCAGCTTGGCGAACTCGCCACTGGCCATCATCGCATCGTACTCTTCTCGGGTTAGCAGCGACGCCAGGTGCCCGGCACGAATCATTTCCATAAAGTGCAGACCACTGGCCCGGTCTGCTTTCCAAAGGTCCGTATCGCTCGGCCATCGCTGCATCGTCTGCTTGAGTACCGTTTCCAGCGTTCGCAGCTGGTTGGCAGAAAACTGCGGGTGCCGCAGCAGAGCACGCAAGGTGATTAGGGTCTCTTCGCGGATGGCAGCGGCACTATTGCGTGCCGGCAGCGTCGGTACCTGGTTCAACTGATCGGCGTAGGCCAAGGCATAAGCGGCCGCCGTCACGGCTTCGCTCATATTGTTCTGGCGGGCCTGGTTGGCGGCTTCCAGCAGTTCGGCCCGGGCCAGGCAATGAATGGTGGATGTCCAACCAGGATCAGCCAACATCCCTGATTCCAGGTTGACCGGAAAACGTGCTTTCGGTTGCAGCAAGACGTTGCGTCCGGCTTTACGCTGCATGTCCCAACCACTAAGAAAGTCCTGCCCCTGCGTTGAAACCAAGAGATCGCGCCCAGGCGATTTTGGATTCCACCAATGGGCACTATCGATCAGGGCCTGTTCGACGTCCTTTGAATCCGCACCGCGGAGGAAATTGAAGATCTGCTCGCCGGAAGTCTCATCGGTTCGACTGCGGTACGATTCAGCGATCTGCGTGGGGAGCGCGTTCTCTGTCTCAAGTCGATCCAGTTCCACTTTTACCCGCGGATCGTTCACCGTCTGCGAGAGCTTCAGCTGACTGTAGTCTGCTGGCGTTGCTCCTTGGCCGTACGGGTCGGCAGGCGAGCCTTGCCCGCATCCACACAACGTGGCGGCAGCAAGGAGCAAAATCGTTGGACAGTAGAATCGTTGCATGAGGGGACGCTTCCGGGAATCAAACGCTATCGACAGGCAGAGCGTATCGTACCCAGGGTCAAGCACATCAGAAAAGCTCGATTAGTTCTGCCAGACCGGTCTCGGCCAGTTCAGCCCCAGTCACAAACCTTCCTGGATGCGTCCACTGGGCGATCAATTCAGGTTTCGTCTTGAAAAGACTTGCCAGCATAGAATCCATCTCCGAATTCAGATGATGGTAGTGGCGAACCCATTCGGTAGCTTCCGTGATTGGAATATTCTCGTCACTTTGCCATCGCATCGGATGAAACAAGAGAACGCTCCAGGGGGTCACATAACGCTTCTTGCACGCAGCAAAGGGCCAAATTGCAGCCGAGGAGCATTCGCCTATGACAATGCCGGTTGCTTGGATCTTGCGAATGCGGAGAAGACTTACCAGCCCAATCGCTGCATAGGAACTGCCACCTGGGGAGTCGAAATAGAGAGTGCATTCTCCCTCAAGAGGAACTTCCAGAATTTTCTCATAGATTTCAGTACACGACTCCCCGAATTCGCCAGAGATAACGATTTCAAGTGGCCCCGATTCTTCTTCATGCTGGGAATCGCCGGAACTGTCCGACTTCTGAGACTTCGCCATATGAGTTTGTCACACCTTTTTTACGTCAGCCAGTTAGGGGCATATCGTCTATTCCGTTTATGATAACGCAAGTGACTTTGGCAGAAAGCCAACACGATACGATCCTGCCAGAGTGTCGTATTACTGAACCACATCGCAAGAATCGACGTAAAATTCACCAGTCTTGCTCTTCCAGACGGGCAAGATGGATGAATTGACACAACTTTAGGGATATCATTACGGATACCCTCTCATCGAAATTCGCCCCCATTTTTGGAGCTAAACGTGATGAAACGCATTTCGCCGGTTTGCTTGGTCCTGTTCCTGTTGACCGCGGTTACGGCAATGGCAGATGACACAAAGAAGCAGGCCGAACAGATTTCCTTCGGTGATGGCCACCTCGAGATGTCCAAGCCCGAAGGCTGGAAGTCCGTGAAACCCCGCGTTGGAATTATCGACGTTGAAATGGAAGTCCCGGCTGCCAAGGGGGATGGAACTGACGGTCGTGTTACCCTGATGGGTGCCGGCGGTAGCATCGAAGCCAATATCGATCGCTGGAAGGGGCAGTTCGTCAAAATGACGAAAGAAGCCGAAGTCAAAGAAGAAACCATCGCCGACCAGAAAGTGCATTTGGTCGAACTGGTAGGTGACTTTAAAGATCAGCGTGGCCCGTTTGCCCCAGCCGAGGTCAAAGAAGGTTACACCATGTTGGCGGCGATCATCACAACGGAGAAGTTTGGTAATTACTTCCTTAAGTTCTATGGGCCCACTTCAACGATAGACCAGAACAAGGAAAAGTTCACCACGATGGTAAAGAGCCTGAAGGTGAAATAGTCTGAACGGCTTCCCTAAGTGCCAAGTTAAAGGAGGCGATTCTTTCCATTCGCCTCCTTTTTTCATGCCTTGTTCACAATTCTCGCGCTGGTGGCGGGCTGGTAAATCTCGGCCCTGATCGTCCCCAGCCTGATGCAGGGCTATATTAGTGTTGAAGTAGAGGGCGGAAACTCGATCAATTATCGGGATTTCGTCGACGTTAACGAATTTGTCGATTTCTTCTCCCCGACGCAGACATCCATGAAGATCCATCAGTTCCTGGAACACTACGGAATTCAGTCGAATCCTTTCGCGGTCGAAGACGCCCAAACCGATACCGTTTTCAAAAGTGGCTGCATCGATTCCACCTATCACCCCTCGTGGCAGAAGGTGTACGGCGATCCCCAGGACCCGTCGACTTCGATCGTTTTTGGCGAAAAGGGGGCCGGTAAAACGGCAATGCGACTGCAGATCGTCGACCACATCGCCCGCTACAATCGCGAGAACCCCACGCAGCAGATCTACGTGATTGAATACGACGACTTCAATCCATATCTCGATCGGTTTCGTGAACACCAGATCGGTCGTAGCCGCCGGCCTGATCGAACGCTCAAACGCTGGATGCTATGGGATCACATGGACGCCATTTTGATGATTGGCGTGACCAGCCTGATCGATCGCATTCTGGCTACCCGTAACAGCATGGCCACACCTGGCTGTGACATCAGCGATTCCAGCGTAGCCAAGCTCGATCAGAATCAAGCACGCGATTTATTGCTGCTGGCTGCCTGTTACGATGAATCGACGACCGAAACGTTCAAGACGCGTTGGTCTGCCCTGCGAAAGAAGCTGGGTTTTTGGTCGCTTCAGTCGTGGGCTGCGTTTTCGCTGGGTATTGCCACCACCGTGGGGTGCATTGCGGTATTCACGTCGTTGACGATTCGCACCGAATCTCCATATTTTCCCCCTTGGGTCTATTTGATCGCCTTTGTTGCCGGTTGGCTGCCATGGCTGACCAAAGCCCTCAGGTCTGTTTGGAAAGCACACCGCATCTATCGCAACGTGAAAGTCAGCAACCACGAGCGGATTCCGCTTGCGCGCACGCTGATGACCTTTCCGATGAGCGATCTTTCGTCTCAGCCGCTGCCCATGCATCCGCGCACCGACGATCGTTATGCGATGCTGAACAAGTTCTCCGGTATTTTGCGATCGCTGGACGTGACCGGCATCATCGTGATCGTCGACCGCGTCGACGAGCCTCACCTGATCAACGGCTCGCCGGAACTGATGAAGCTCCTTCTGTGGCCGATGCTCGACAATAAGTTCCTCAAACAATCAGGCTTTGGCGTGAAGCTACTGCTGCCCATGGAACTGCAGCAATTTATCGAACGGGAAAACAAGGAGTTTTACCAGCGCGCGCGCCTGGATAAACAAAACATGATCCCTTCGTTGCAATGGACAAGCGAAGCTTTATACGACGTGGCGAGTGCCCGCATTCAGGCAGTCTCCAGCGGCGACGCTCCCTCGGTGCAGGACTTGTTCGACGAGAGCATCTCCAAGCAGCGCATCTTCGAGGCATTTCGCCAACTCCGTGTTCCGCGTCACTTATTCAAGTTCCTCTATCGACTTCTGGTTGCGCACTGTAACAACTACACCGATCAGGAACCGAGCTACAAGATTTCGAGCCAAACGTTTGAGTCAACCCTGGCCATTTACCTTCGCGAGCAAGATGCTTTCGACCGCGGTCTCGGTGCTGGCTAAACATTGGCCAAAATCGACGTTGACACTTTCGGCGCGTTCTGCGAGATTTCCTGCTGATCTTCGAATTAGCCCGAGCGGCAAACGTCTCGGTACGTACTACTCGTAAGGAAAATGCGTCATGCAGGGAAGCAAGCACGCGTGGCTGTTGCTGATCGCGATCGCCTTCTTCGGTTGCAATCAGTCGGATAATCCAACCAACACCGCTCAGAACGACGCCGACCATGAGCAAATCACGGTCGACGTTGTCAACGACGAGGTCCAAAAGGCTGCGCAAGATCCCAAGGCAGTCATTGAACTGTTTCTTGTGTCGCTGCGTCAGGGCGATGCAACGACCACAAGTCGGCTGTTGACATCCAAAGCACGCACCGAAACTGCCAAGCACGATATGGTCGTCCGGCCACCTGGCAGCGATACAGCGAAATTCGTTGTGGGGCAAACGATTTACACCACTGAAACCCACGACATTTGCCACGTTGAATCAAATTGGACCGATGTCGATGACGCCGGCCGCCGTCAAACGTACGAGATTGTCTGGATTCTGCGAAAAGAACCCTTCGGATGGGCGGTTGCCGGCATGGCCACCGAATTATTTTCTGGAGAAGCTCCCCTGGTCATGAATTTTGAAGATCCACTGGACATGCTGGCTCAACAGCAACGAGCCGAGCTGGAATTGACTCGACGCGGAAACGCTACCGGCGGAAGCCCCCAAGTAATGCCCGCCTCGCATTCGTCAGGTCTGAACCGCTAAACTGCCATTACAGGCAATTTGTAGAACATTAAGCCTCATAATGATGGAGTCTCTTCCATTATCATGAGGCTTTTTTCGTGGCCATCTTCCCTCAGTGACGGCTAACCGAGATGATATTGTGGTCAAGCACATCGCCCTGGCCCCTCTACAGGCGACTTGGAAAATCTTCTCTAAACACTCTAAATTCCCTTCGCACTGCTTGACTTAGCTTTCAGGCTTGGTAATTTTACGGCCTATGCTATGTAACGCATAAATTCCGCGTAATCGCCACAGTTTCACAACAGGGTAAGCTGAGTCGGTTCGCGGGATTTCCGGTGATCCTAACAAGTCGCCGGGTAATGTCCTCCGACGTTGTGCCGTCGTGGTCGGGGGATCACGTCGGACGGCGTCTTCGTGTTTAACTCCCTTACACTTCGGTAAGTGAAGTCTTGGAGGATTCTCAAATGAATCGTGTTTTCACTCTCGGTATCGCGATCTTTTTCGCGGTCGTTGGTATGGCCCTGATCGGCGGCGAACGTCAAGTTGACGCTGCTTTCGGTTGCCATGGTTGTTTTGGTGGTAAGCACTGTGGCGGTCTGTTCGCTCGTCACAAGGCTTCCTGCTGTGCTCCAGAGCCGACCTGCTGTGCTCCGGAACCAGTTTGCTGCGAGCCAGAACCGGCTTGCTGTGGTAAGAAGAAGCACCATTGTGGTGGTGGTCTGTTCGCTCGCCTGAAGGCGAAGCGCAGCTGCTGTGCTCCAGAGCCAACTTGCTGTGCTCCAGAACCTACCTGCTGCGCTCCTGAGCCAACCTGCTGTGCTCCAGAACCAGTCGTTTGCGGTGGTTGTGACAGCGGTTGCACCTCGTGTGCTCCAGAACCAACCTGTGCTGCTCCTGAAGCCGCACCTGCTGCTCCAGCCGAAGCTTCCCCTTCGGAAGAAGCTCCACCAGCTCCTCCAGCAGCTGAAGCAGCCTAAGTTGGCTTAACTTCTCTGACGGTGCCCAGGCCTGCGGTCACCCAGAGAAGCGCCTGACGGTGTGCGGGATTTGCCCTGTTGCCCGCCTCCTTCAGACAACTCAATAAAAGGCCCGGTCTCCTGTAACAAGAAGACCGGGCCTTTTTATTTGATTAGTGCCGAGTAACGAGCAAGCAAATTTCATAGATCATTCGATGTTCAACTTGCCTGCAATTACAATCAATAGGTATTCCTGCCTGACGCCACGCTGAAGAGTCTCTGCATGTCGAAATCGAAATCCCCTCCTGCCACTACGCCCGATTCAGAAGTTGCCAGCCCAGCCACACGTAGCTTTATTTCGCTGGCCTTATTCGCGTATCTGTTTGGGCTTTGGGTCGTCGTTTCGAGTTCACTCGGAGGCGGCTACTCGTCGCTGCTACATGAGAAGCTGTTGAATTTGTTTCAACTCTACACAGAACCCCTAAACTTGGAAGTGCGTGCTTCCCCCTATAGCTTGTACTCTGGCACACCTGCTGACTACGAACACTTTTTCCGGGTTGAAGTGAGCACCCCCAGCGGCGAAACCGAAACCTACGAAGTTCCCGGTCCCATGCTTGGATCTGGACCAAGAGACCCTTACCGATATCAGCGATTGGCCAAGATTGTTGGGCTGCAAGCAGAGATCAGCGACGACACGTTGCCGGCTGAAATTACCAAAGGGATTGGTCAGTACTTCCTTCGTCAAACGGGCAGCAGCAAAGTATCGATACGCTGTATTCGCCGACGACCTCAACCCATGGAACTGACCATTGATGGCCAGGTTTTTGCTGCCGATCCAAAAGATCCATCCTATGAAACCGAGCTCTACCGAGCGACGGTCCTTGTAGATCCGGAAGGGTCGTTCCAGCTCATCAAAGAAATGGCGACTGAACATGTCGCCCCCGTCGAGTAACACAGGAATTCCACGCGTGCTTGGTACCTATTTCAATCAACTCACCGACGCTGTTTCATCTGGCTGGAATCACTTTTGGTTTCAGCGAGACGATCCGAAAACCGTTAGCTACTTGCGGATTGTCGCCGGTGTCGTGGCACTGATTTATGCCCTGACGTTCACTTCGGAACTGGCAATCTGGTTTGCTGACGGCGGTGTTCTTCCGGTCGATCGAACCTACCGTCTGACGGGTGCGTCCGATCCTTCTACCCGCGTTTTTTATTGGTCAATCTTTTATCTCGCCCATACATCGCTGCAATTGTACATTCTGCACGCGATCGGCTTGGTTTCGATCCTGCTCTTCGCTGTTGGGTTTCAAACGCGAATCACCTCCATCATCGCGACGGTATTTGTCCTTTCGTATGCCGAACGAGCTCCGATGCTGATGGGTGTCCTGGAACCCCTGCTCTGCCCCGTCATGTTGTATCTTTGTCTGACTCCTTGCGGTGCGTATTTCTCGGTCGATGCCTGGCTCCGAGGGCGGAAGGGAGACACGCAAGAGGTGCCGGCTTCGTTTACCGCGCACCTGGCAACCCGCTTGATTCAAGTTCACGTCGTTGCGTTCTACTGGATGATGGCCTTTGCAAAGCTAGGCAATCCCGTTTGGTGGAACGGCGAAGCCATGTGGTGGTTGATTGCCCAGCCTGATAACCGACTGGTAGACCTTACATTCCTGGGCAGCTCCGAGGGATCGCGTCTGATCGTGTTTGCCTGGACACACCTGGTGGTCTTTTTCGAGTTGGCCTTCGGGCTATTGATTTGGTTCCGTATTTGGCGTCCCCTTCTAGCAGCGCTTGCCGTCTTTCACTGGGTCGGCCTGGCGTTGGTTACTGGCCACTGGGAATTTGCTATCTTAATGATTGGCTTGAGCATGGCATTCGCCCCCTGGGAATCATTCGAAGCCGCTTCTCAGAACTCAGCCAAGTCCCAACAATCAGAGACTTCCGCTGCCGAGCCGGTGCAAGCTGGCGCTTAGTTCCCCCTTCCCTCCCAAGACCCTGCCTGATAAGGAGCCCTGATGATGGAATCCTCGCCGAAGTTCACACGCCGAAATTGGATGATGGGTACCGCGGGTCTCGCCGCGGCAGGGTTCGTGGCTGAAACATCTCAGGCAGCGAAGCCCATTGCCGATCGCAGTGCCCCCAAATTCAAGCTCAGCCTGGCTGCCTACAGCTATCGAAAACTTCTGCAAGACACAAACTCAGGCGTGACGTTGAAGACGTTCATCGATGACTGTGCCAAGATGCAGCTGGATGGGACCGAGCTAACGTCGTACTACTTTCCCAAAGACGTCGAAGCAGGCTATCTCTATGATCTGAAATCGCATGCGTTTCGCCAAGGTCTAAGCGTTTCCGGCACTGCCATCGGTAACGATTTTGGTCATCCGCCCGGCGAACAGCGCGACCAGCAAATCGAGCTGACCAAATCCTGGATTGAAAACGCAGCCAAGCTCGGGGCACCTGTCATCCGCGTGTTCGCCGGACACCAGAAAAAGGGGATCTCTCCGGAAGAGACGCATCGCTTGATGGTGGAAGGTTTGACCGAAGTATGTCAGTACGCAGGCCAGCACGGTGTCTTCCTGGCACTGGAAAACCACGGCGGCCCCACCGCAACTGCCGAGGGCTTACTCAAGCTAGTGAACGACGTCGAAAGCGACTGGTTTGGCGTGAACCTCGATTCCGGCAATTTCCACAGCGACGACATTTATGGCGAACTGGCGCAAATTGCTCCTTACGCGTTAAATGCGCAGATCAAAGTCGTTGTCTCGGGACCTGACAAAAAGAAAGTTCCCACCGACTTCAAACGCATCTTCGATATCCTGGGTGAAGCCAACTATCGCGGTTTCGTTGTCTTGGAATACGAAGAGAATGAAAACCCGCGCGAAGAGTGCCCCAAGTTCATCGAGACACTTCGCGAAGCAATGGGCTAAACTCGGCCAAGTAACTTTCGGATGTCGTCCCACGATCGCGTATTGACGACATCCTCTTTGGTCAGGCCGGCTCTTCGTGCTTGCATGATCCCGTAGCGGATCACGTCCAGCCCTTCGATCTTGTGACCGTCGCTGTTGATGCCGATGGGAATGCCCTGCCCTTTCGCCGCGTGACAGTAAACGTCATTCAAGTCGAGCCGAGCGGGGTTGGCATTGAGTTCAACGAACTTCTTGTTCTCTTTGGCACATTGAAAAACGGCGTCCAAATCGACCTCATAAGGCTCACGACGGTTGATCAGACGACCTGTCGGATGAGCGATGATACAGACATTGGGATTTTCTAGTGCCCCCACAATACGATCGGTGATTTGCTGCTTTGGCTGGCCCTGACCATAGTGCACGCTGGCGATAATCCAATCCCCTTGCTCCAGCACCTCATCCGGAAGATCCATCCCACCCTGTTCGAGAATATCACACTCAAGCCCCTTGAGAATTTGAATCTTGCCGTCGTACTTATTGCGAAGCTTATCGATCGTCTTCCATTGTTCCAGCAGTCGCTCCGCATTTAAGCCATTGGCCATGCTGACTCGCTTAGAGTGGTCGGTGATCGCGATGTACTGATATCCTTTCGCGATCCCTGCCTCGATCATTTCTTCCAGCGTATTCAAACCATCAGTCGCGTCGGTATGCATATGCATATCCCCCACGATGTCCTCGACGGTGATTAGCTTAGGAAGTCCCGTTTCAACCAGCTTGAATTCATCGCGATTCTCACGCAGTTCTGGCGGAAAACAAGGTAGATCAAGCGCCGCGTAGACGTCCTCTTCAGTTTCGCCTGCGACGTAGGTTTCGCTTCCATCGTCATTCACGCGAAACACACCATACTCGTTGATCTTTAGCCCTCGCTGCTTGGCGATTCCACGAACTTTGACGTTATGCTCCTTTGATCCGGTGAAATACTGCATTGCCGCCCCGTAACTCTTGGCTGGCACGACGCGTAGATCGACTTGCATGTTGCTGGCTAGTCGAATCGACATTTTTGTATCCCCTCGGGCAATCACTTCTTCCAGATCAGGAAACTCACCCAAACGATCCATCGCTTCGTTCGACGACTCGGCGACCGTCAGAATATCGATATCGCCGACGGTTTCCTTGCCACGACGGTAGCTGCCTGCGAAGGTGAGTTTCTCGATGCCTTTCGCACTCTCAAGATGTTCTCTTAGACGCTGCACCAGCTTGTCGGCTTTGGCCCAGTAGACCCGCTGATCGGCTGTCGCGGCGAGATCGATGCCACTCAAGATGGTTTGCTCGGTCTTGGCACCGAAACCTTTGAGTGCCCGGATTTTTTCATCCTGGCAAGCTTCTCTTAGCCCCTCCAGCGTAGAGATTCCCAGTTCCTTGTAGATTACCGCTGCCTTCTTGGGCCCCAAGCCAGGAATTCGCAGCATGGCCAGCACGGAAGGGGGAATTTTCTTCTGAAGATCTTCCAGCTGCGGCAACTTGCCAGTCTCGACCAGTACCTGGCACTTCTCCGCCAGGTCTTTACCAATGCCCTCGAAGTCGGTCAATTTCTGAGAGGTGTCGTTCAGAATATCGCTGATTTGCTGCGACAGGCTTTCAATCGTGCGAGCCGCGTTTCGATAGGCACGGATGCGAAAGCTATTGGCTCCCTGGAACTCGAGAAGATCTGCCAGCATTTCAAACTTGGCAGCGATTTGAGCGTTATTCATGGCGTTATTCGCTGAAAGGTTTTCGTGTCTCCTCATTCAGCGTAGCGATTGCCATTTGGATCGATCAACTCCCCTTGCCCAGCACATCAAAAAAAGGGGCCCTGATTCAGGAGCCCCTTTTGCGATTTATTTGTTCTGCTGTTCACGCATTATTTATTCAGCGAGTACCAGCCATCGTTATCGGCTTGAATGGAAGCCGTTGGCGGTGTGAACGAGCGACGCGGCGGCTGCTGCGCCATCTCGTAGCCAACCGGAATCACCAGCGATCGCTGGTCGAGCCCGGCGGTCTTGTCACGTGGATCGAGCAGACGAGGTGCTTCGCTGGTCGAACCCGAGTTGGAGAACTGAGGATCCGGAATCGGCGTCACCGGAGTTACCTTCCACTGCCCAGCAGGTGCTGGAGCGGTCGACGACGGGGTAACGGTCGTAGGAGCCGGACGCTGGCTGGTTACTGGTTGTGGAATGTAGCGATTCAGCGGTGGAGCACTGGTCGAACTTTCAATGGTGATACCATTCGATCCATTAAGGACCGGTCCCTCTATTTCTGGTCGCAAAGCTGGTCGCGTATCGGCTGGTTGACCATCCTGCCCAGGTGGTGGGGCAAGCTGGAACTGTGGCGTAGCCGATGCACCAGGCTGGGGCGGCGAATAAATCGAACCGCCGGAACCGTACGATGGGGCAGGCGGGGCCGTTTGATATTGTGGTTGCACCTGAACCTGTGGTTGCGGCTGCGAGTACTGCATCGGCTGCTCTTCAACACGTGGAACCCATTGGCCAGGGGCAGGCGAGGTGATCGCTCCCCCTACTGGTGCACCAACAGGTGCGTTATAGCCGGCCGAGGCACAACCACAACTCGAAGGGGCTGGTGCGGCTCCGAAAGCCGGAACACGTTGCACTTGATAACGCGAAGTCGTGCATCCTTGATACCCAACGACCGGCACGCCAGCCGAATTGGGCTGGTACACGGGAACCGGACGGTACACCGTCACTGGCACTTGTTGATACTGCGAGTTGTAGTTCATTTGCGGAGCGTAACCGACTGTGGTTACCGGCGAAGGAGCTGCGCACGAACCAACCACCGAAGGTTGATAGTTGGCTTGAACGGTTGGATAGCAGGCATTCGACGGATAAGCCGGATAATTCGTCGTGATCACCGGTGGCGCAACGGGATACGCTTCGTTAGTGCCCCACAGCCAATCGGTCAGCCAACAGGCCTGAGCCTGGCTGGGATTGTTGAACACTGTCAGGCTGCACACCACGAGGGTGAGAACGGTTTTGATCGGCGAAGCAGTCATCCGGGAAAGGTCCTTCCGGTTGAAAACGCGTCAGGTCGTCGTTCCTTCGAACCTCCAAAAGCCGGGCTTCCTTTGCCTCGCAATAATAAAAGGGACGGTGAAGAATAGATCACAGGCTTGAGCCAGAACAGGAAAAATCTCTTGGATTTTCTCAACTCAGCCTACTTAGCCGTCACGCACGCCACGTGGTGAATGCGTGACAAGTAGTAAAAGTCTTAGGATCAGGCTGCCCCAATCAGACAGGTAGCCCTTGTGCCCCTTTAGATTGCCCGGACATCAGGTAAATTCCGTGCAATTCGCACCAGTGGTATAACCGGAAGAAGTAAGCACGAATGTCGCCGGGGGCTTCATTCCATACAGCATACAGATCCGCTTCGTAAGCCATTACGTCGCAGGCAAGAAGCATCGAAGACAACTGGTATGCCAAGGCCCAATCGGGCTGTGTTCGTAGGGCCACCGGCAGACCACAATCGCCGTGCGTTGTAACCAACAGACGTGCCCTTTTCTGCTGGCAGCGCCAGCGAATCCAGCGTTGCTTCCAATACAAAAGCTGCTCGAACCCATCGATCACCAGCAGCGAGTTGGCGTCAAGTTCACTCAGTGGAATGGTCTCGCGTTTTCTCGATGCTGTCAGCCGGACACGTTGCTCGACAAGTCCGTGTTTTCGCCAATGCTCGCTAAGGGTTTCCAGCAAGGTTGACTTACCACTTCCGTGCGGTCCAACGATCGCGCCTTGCGCACCCGGCTGCTGAAAAGCTTCGATGATCGTTTCCAACGAGTTCCCAGCCGGAAAGACAAAGGGAATCTCGCCGGGGCGAGTAAATCGCGTCGAAAAAGGATTACGCCGCATCATCGGCTCGCTTCCTTGACGAACGCCCGGTTGCAATGGGTACTGCCGGAGCCAATTCGCCCAGGTTGAAAGGAACTTCCTGCACATATTCCTTTCCCTGCTGCATGAAGACGCGCACGCGAACCGCCCAGCGAATTTTGACGATCAGTCCCTGATACGACAGCGGGCTTCGCGGCAAACGCGTTTGAAACTTACGGCGTTTGGTCAGGTCGGCATCATTGCGATCGATCGGCAACAGGCGTCGAAAGTCGTGCGTGGCCAGGTCTTCTTCGCCGGTCCCCTCGGTGTACCACAACACGGAAGCCTCGATTGCCTGGACTTCGGACGGACGAGTTCCTTTGATCTCGAAGCTGGCAATCAGTTCGTCATCTGGCAGATAGGTTCGGCTGGGGCGATCGAGCGTGATCTCGATTTTTGGCTCTGGAATCATCGTGCCACCTCCAATTCCGCCGGATAAACGACGATCGGGAAGCTACGACTCAGCCGCGTACCGTGATCGGCGTTAATCTGCACGACCAGTTTCCAGTGGATCGCATTGTGATCTGACTTGAAGCTGTGCATACAACCTTCAGGCACTCTCAGCTGATAATCCGCCTCGAACGGGAGCCCTGGCTTGATTTCAAACCCCTTGGCTGCGGCAACCTCTTCTTCCACAACACGCTTGGTTTCGCTGCGAACGTCGGTACCCTGCAGGAAAGTGGCTGCTTCTTCGCAAACGAGCAAGATCTGCAACTGTCGAACCTTCATTTTACCTGCCTGGGTCACAAAGACGCGGTATTCCTTTCCAGGATAAAGGGGATGGTTCGAAATTTCCAAGCCCGTTGGCCCCACCCGGGTGTTTGCGGTAACCTCGCGGAGGAACTGCGAAATCGCCGCCAAGGCAATTCCGATGGTCGGCAACGAGATGATCGTCAACATCCAGTCCGGTTTTCCGGCTAAATGATTGCCCAATGCGGCAATGAAGAAAACGCCAGCCATACCGCTCCAAAGCAGACTAAAGATCAGCGTGGCCAACAGCCACCAGCCTGGTGAAACCTCGATGGGCAGGCGAAATGCCAGACGCACGCCTGGGCTATTGGTCAGGTTCGCATCGTTGGGAATGGAAGGATACGTTGTAGCCGGCATCGCCTCGCGTAGAAGCTCAAGGGTCTTTGCTTTCTTGGCGATCGCGGCTCTGCGTTCGACCGAAGTCCCCATCAGCAGCAGCGTATAGATCAGACCGATCCCACCAATCACGATGAAGGAAATCAGCACCAGAAAAATAACCCACAGACCCCAAGCCGGAGTGCGTTCAAGAACAACGCTTTGGCCTGGACTGTCAGGATCGTACCAACATGGATAAATCCAGCCGGGTTCATACCCATTGAGCCGATCCCAAGCCGCCTCTTCCGTAGAATAGGAAAGAGAAGACCGCCGCAACGTCCAGCGATGATGCTGGCGCTGAGGCAGATCCAGCAAGACGAGTGCCTCGGGTTGGTAGCGGGGATAGTCGTCGGTTCCGAGCTTCAGGACACGGATTTCCTGAACCGTGCATTCCCCTTCCACGTAGGCGACTTCTGGAAACATTGTCCGGATGGGCCACGTTTCCAGTACGGTCGAAGCCACGGTCATTGCCGTGAAAATGACCCCGAAAAAGAATATCGCCGAGAAGAAAAACGTTTCCCCCACGCTGGCTACGACACGCGAAACCGTACGGCGTGAACCGCGTTTTTTCTCCCAGATGCGAAACCAGCGAGGCATACGAGATCTTCAGATTTCCGAAGAAGCAGTAATAACAAAGAATCTCGCGCCGGGCTCTACCATTTGGCGATTAGTCCCCTCGCGCGATACCATGCTAAATATAACTGGATTCACCACTTCGCGGCACCGACTCCCCTCAGGTTTCTCCGATGATTACTCGCCGTTTCTGTTTGAAAACCGTAGGCCTGACCTTTGGTCTGGCCTGTTTTACCTCATCAGCCTATGCGGGGGATTGGCCTCAAATCCTGGGACCGCAAAGAAATGGTCATGCGGAAGAGGAAAAGCTGCTTGATCAGTGGCCCCGACGAGGCCCCACAGAAGTCTGGAAAAAGGACCTCGGTAGCGGCTACGCAGGCCCGGCGGTCGCGGACGGCGTCGTCTACTTGTTCTACCGGGAAAGCAATTCCGAGTTGCTAGAAGCGGTCGAGTTGAAGACCGGGAAGAGGATCTGGTCACGCGATATGCGGGCCTCGTATCAGGCATCGATCAATCCCGACGACGGACCACGCTGCGTGCCAGTCGTGACGAAAGACTCGGTCATTGTTTACGGTGCCGCCGGTATCTTACGTAGTGTCGATCGTCAGAGCGGCAAGCTGCGGTGGGAAGTGGACATGGCCGGTAACTTCGGTGCCCCTGATGGATACTTCGGTGCGGGAAGTACCCCGATCGTGTTCGAAAAGTCGGTTCTCGTAAATGTCGGTGGACGCAACGGATCGGGCATCGTGGCCGTTAATCTGGAAGACGGCCAGTTCCAATGGCGAGCGCTCGACGATGCGGCCAGCTACTCATCACCTGTGATGACCACGATCGCCGATCGCCCCTATGCGGTGTTTGTAACGCGGCTACAAACCGTGGTGGTCGATCCCTTTACCGGAAATGTGTTCTATGGATTTCCTTTCGGGGCGAGAGGCCCAACAGTAAATGCCGCAACACCTGTCGTTTCTGGCAACAAGCTATTTGTGACTGCAAGCTATGGCGTGGGTGCCAAGCTGGTTGAACTTGAGAAGACCCAGTTCAAGCCGATATGGGAAAACGACGACACCCTTTCCAGCCAATACAACACGCCAGTTCTGGTGGGCGATTACTTGTATGGCATACATGGCCGCGAAGATTTAGGTTCGCCAGAATTGCGATGCGTGGAGTTTGCCACAGGAAGAGTCAGGTGGTCCCATCAGCTTCCGGGTACGGCGCACCTGATTTATGCGGATCAGAAGTTAATCGCTGTGACCAATGAAGGGACTGCGATTCTGTTTCTTCCCGATGAAAACAAATTCACAGAAGTCAGCCGCTTCCGCGCGAGCAACGACATCTCGCGTGCGTTGCCCGCGCTAAGCGGTGGTTATTTGCTTGTTCGCGAAACGGGTACACGGGGAGGTCCGATTCGCTGTTTTCAGATTGGCAAGTCCCCATAGTCATTGGGCTATCGGGAACACCTAAGTTTGCGTCAATCGCAGGGGGTACTCGTTAAACGGCGACGGCCGTAGCTCGAGCGAGTTGGCGAGTGTGACGATAGAACCCAACGCCTTCGAGCGCCGAGTAGACCTCGTCGAGGGTCTTTTCGCCGAAGTTGGAAATACTCAACAAGTCGGCTGGTGTGCAATTCAGCAGATCGCGAACGGTAAAGATGCCCTTTTCCTCGAGGCAATTTGTCGTGCGGACCGTCAATCCGATTTCCGCCGTACTCATTTCCAGCTTGGCCAACAGGTCGTCGTGTTGTTGGTCAGCCGCATTCAGAGGAATACGTGGCATGGGTTCCCTCCCTATCGCAAATGAAAAAGTGAAAAAGTTAGTGGCTCATCCCTAGAGTCACTTGGTCGTGGTCGCTCGACACGAAGCCGGGGGCATGGGCCTGGCTGAGGGTCTCGCGACGCGATCGGGTTTACTATACTCATTTCTTTAGAATTGAATACCAGTTTCGGAAAAATTTACTGAAACTACCTAAGCGGTGCTAGCGAACCTGGCTTGCCAGACACGCTAGCATTCTTTCGATAGGTTGATGGATGACCGATTATTTGTTTGAAGGGCTGACCAGCAGCCAGCGGGAAGCCGTGGCTCATGTCGACGGCCCAATCCTCGTTCTGGCAGGCCCCGGCAGTGGTAAGACGCGCGTCGTTACGCACCGCATCGCACATATGCTGCGTAGCGGAGTCTATTCCTCGCAGATCGTCGCGCTGACGTTTACCAACAAAGCTGCCGAAGAAATGCGTTCCCGCGTCGAACGCCTGGCTCCCGAAAGCACCGTCTGGGTCAGTACGTTCCATCGATTTTGTGCGCGGCTGTTACGAGCTTATTCCAACCTGGTTGGACTCGAGCCGAATTATACGATCTACGATACTTCAGACTCGCTGCAGATTCTCAAGCGTGCTCTTCAGACCGAAGAGATCTCGATGTCGCACGCCACGCCTGAGAAAGTCGCCAAGGCGATCAGTTGGGCCAAGAACAACATGGTTCTACCCGAACGTTACGAAGCCAACTCCGCCAACGCAATCAGTTCGATCGTGCAAGATGTCTACCCGGAATACCAGCGTCAACTGCGCGCGGCCAATGCGGTCGACTTTGACGACATGCTGATGCTCGTTGCCCAGATGCTGCAGGAAAACCCAGACCTTCGGGCAGCGCTCGACGAACGCTTTCGTTACATCCTGGTCGACGAGTACCAGGATACGAACCTGGTGCAGTACCTGCTGGTGCGTTCCCTTTCCCAACAGTACCCCAACCTGGGCGTTACTGGTGATCCCGATCAGTCGATTTATGGCTGGCGAGGGGCGAACCTGAACAACATTCTCGACTTTGAAAAAGACTTCGACCACGTGAAGGTCGTTCGTTTGGAGCAAAACTTCCGCAGCACGCCTAATATTCTCTCCGTGGCGGATCAACTCATTGGTCACAACAAGCGGCGTAAGAAGAAGTCTCTTTTTACCGACCACGCCCCCGGTCAGCCGGTACGTCTGCTGACATATTCGACGAGCCACGAGGAAGCCCAGGCAATTGCGACACGGGTTGCGACTTACGTCGCCCAAGGCAAGCGTCGTCCTCGCGACTTCGCCATTTTCTATCGAGTGAACGCACTTTCTCGCGCCTACGAAGAAGCTCTCCGGCAGCAGGGCATTCCGTACATGATTGTCAGCGGCGTCGAGTTTTATCAGCGAAAGGAAATCAAGGACGTACTGGCCTATGCCATGCTGATGAACAACCCGCGAGATGACGTGGCGTTCACTCGTATCGTAAATACGCCTACGCGTGGCATCGGCAAATCGACGATCCTCAAGCTACAGGTTCATGCCCTGGATCATGGGATCTCGATGATGGATGCCGCGCGTGAGGCTGGCATGATCGACTCGCTCAACAAGCGAGCTGCCGTAGCGGTCGCCAAATTTGTGGCCATGTTCGATCGACTCTCGTTGAAGATCAACGAACCTGTCGAAGAGATCCTGGGAGCCATCCTGAGCGAGACCGGCCTCCGGGCCCAGTACGAGAACTCGGATGACGAAGAGGACCTGTCCCGTCTGGAAAACATCGACGAGCTTCTTTCATCGGCCCGGGAGTTCGATTTCCAACACCCCGAGGATGGCACGCTGGAGCAGTACTTGGAAGATAAAGCTCTGGTCAACGAGACCGATGAATTCGACACGGCCCTCGACCGTGTCACCCTAATGACGCTTCATGCGGCCAAGGGGCTCGAGTTTCCCCACGTATTTATGGTAGCCATTGAAGAAGGCCTACTGCCGCACGAACGGTCGAAAGATTCAGATGCCCAACTCGAAGAAGAACGGCGATTGATGTTCGTGGGCATTACCAGGGCCCAGGAAGAACTGGAACTGAGCACCGCGAACCAACGAGATTTCCGCGGTCGACGCATGATGACGGTCCCCAGCAAGTTTCTCTTCGAGCTGCCCCGTGAAGAAATGGACTTCCAGGCAGCCTTGGGGCGATATGCTCCTACATCTCAAGAATGGGATGACATTCATGAGATCCCTGAGGACGACTTCAGCCAGACTGGCGAATCGGGCGATTTCGCCGACAACTCGCCAAGCAACGATCCCTCTCCCCAGACTAAAATGCTCATGACCGCGGCCGACATGGTAAAAGGTCCGAGTTCATCCAAACCGAAATTGAATCCGGACAAGTTTCATCAATCGATGGCTGTCATTCATCCGACTTACGGGCTGGGTAAGATCATTGCCATGAGTGGCGAAGGTGCCAAACGTACGGCAACCGTTCAATTCGTTACTGGTGAACAAAAGAAATTCGTTCTCGCCTACTCAGAACTTCGCCCCGCCTCATCCACTTGAGCTTGATTCATGAGCAATCGTTTCATCAAAGTTGCCCAACTGAAAACCGTCGATGCGTTTCGAGATCGTCTTTCGGAATTGGGGCTCAGCTTGCCATGCGATGACACGATACTAACGCGCGAGCAGGGCTCACCGATGGCAGCCCTGCTTGAAACCGAAGGCTTCACGATCGGCAACCGATGGTGTATTCATCCCATGGAAGGATGGGACGCGAATACCGATGGTTCGCCCACTGAGTTCACGATTCGTCGCTGGGAAAACTTCGGGCGAAGTGGAGCCAAGCTGATTTGGGGTGGGGAAGCCGCAGCCGTTCAAGAAGACGGTCGAGCCAATCCAAATCAAACGCTGGGAACCGAATCAAATCGCTTTGGCTTGGAAAGGCTCTACGACTCACTCGTCAGCGCGCATAAGAATGAGGTTGGAGATCCTGCCGACCTGATGATCGGACTGCAACTGACCCACTCGGGGCGATATAGCCGCCCCAATCAGAAACAAATCGCCGAGCCACGCATCGCTTATCATCACCCAATTCTCGATGCCCGCGTCGGCATTGATTCCAATGATGACAGCGCTATTTGGACCGATGCCGAACTCTACCAGCTCATGGAAAAGTTTGTCGCTTCAGCCAAGATCGCCCAGCAGCTTGGCTTTCACTTTGTCGACGTGAAATGTTGTCACGGTTATCTCCTGCACGAGTTTCTCAGTGCGAGAACCCGCACCGGGGAATTTGGCGGTGACTTCGAGGGCCGCACACGGTTGTTGCTGACGATCATTCGCCGAATCCAGCAAGAGTGCCCGGGGCTGATGATTGGAGTACGGCTGAGCGTGTTCGACTTGATTCCATTTCGGGCAGGACTTGAAGCTGGCGAACCGATCGATTTCCAAGACTTACTCCCGTATGAGTACGGCTTTGGGGTTAACCCAGAGAATCCTCTGGAAATGGATTTGAGCGAGCCTATCCGGTTGATCAAGTTGCTCCGCGAGTCAGGCGTCTTCTCGGTTAACCTTTCGGCCGGCAGTCCTTATTACAATCCCCATATTCAACGCCCGGCCATCTTTCCGCCGAGCGATGGCTACCCACCTCCGGAAGACCCTCTGGTGGGTGTTGTTCGCCAGATCGAAGCCGTTCGAGATGTCAAGAAAGCGGTCCCGGAAATGATGATGGTCGGTACCGGTTACACCTATCTGCAAGAGTACCTTCCTCTCGTGGCCCAGGCCGCCGTTCGGGCTGGATGGGTCGACAGCGTTGGCTTGGGACGCATGGTCCTTTCGCTGCCTGAGTTGCCGCAAACGACGCTCGCAGAAGGCACCATGCCGCGGAAAAAGATATGCCGCACGTTTAGCGACTGCACTTCCGCCCCTAGAAATGGCATCATCTCGGGGTGTTACCCGCTGGATCCGTTTTATAAGAGTCTGCCTGAGCACCAGCAACTGAAAGACGCCAAATCTGCGGCCGCTAAATAGTCTCTTGCTGGACGGAAGTAATCTCTCGCGACATGTGGCGTGGTGAGTGCCTTACCGCTCCCCCCCGTGCTGTTCCAGGATGGGTGTCCGCAGCATGTTTTGACTACATTTTCTGCGGGTTTTGCCGTCCAAATAGGTGATCGGTGCTGGTCACATCGGTATACTCAGTGGCAGTTGCTGATGCGTTAAAGGGGAAGCAAAACGGCATCTGAGATTGGGGCAAAATCTTGACGGTCGAGTTCTTCGCGTCATAACTGGATTGTAGTCGCCAGTCTGAGATCGCAACCACAGGATTGATAGACAAGCCATGCGTGCCTATTTGACGGTCCAGGAAGGCCCTGCCCAGGGGGAAATCATCACGGCCGAGCAAGGCTCGATGTTTCGAGTTGGTCGTCAGGCCAATGCCGATTTATCTATTTCAGATGATCGAGCAATGTCCGGACTTCATTTTGCACTTCTATGCGATAAATCTCGCTGCCGAATTCGTGATCTGAACAGCACCAATGGAACGTTCGTCAACGGCATTCGGATCAACCTGGTTGAACTGCACGACCGCGATACGATTCGAGCAGGCAACTCCGAATTTCAAGTACGTTTTGAGGGGGAAATCACAACGACCGTTGTCGATCCACTGATGTACCCCGAGATTCAGCG
Source organism: Blastopirellula marina (assembly GCF_002967715.1). NCBI lineage: Bacteria > Pseudomonadati > Planctomycetota > Planctomycetia > Pirellulales > Pirellulaceae > Blastopirellula > Blastopirellula marina. The sequence continues at coordinate 57,089 of NZ_PUIA01000014.1, read as the reverse complement.
TCTTCGCGAAAAAGACGCTCTGAAGGCTCCCAGTAAACAGCCATTCGCTCCAATCGCACAGGCCGTGGACCCAGCAACTTTGGATTCAACGGAAGAGTATGGACAGGAAATCGAACAACTCGCCAAGCAAATTTCAGCGGAAGTCGAGAACGAGTCTACAGAGAAGACCGAAACTGATGACGCCCCCCGGCATGATTCTGTCCGCATTGTTCGTCTGAATGTCACTTTTGAGGATGCCACCGGCAAACGCCATGTTTGGCTTATCCCTGGACAAACAGTCATCATCGGACGAAACCAGATGGCCGACGTTACAGTCGTTGGTGACGCATCGATTTCAGGCGTGCATTTTGGACTCGACTGCGAAGACAAACGTTGCCGACTACGTGATCTTCAGAGTCAGAACGGGACCAAGCTCAATGACGTTAGCGTGCCGTATGCAACCATCTATACCGGCGACAAGTTCGTCGCAGGGAAGACGGAATTTCACGTGACGATTGATGGTGGCGAAGAGGCCCCGGATGCTCCGCTGCGAACTTGGGTTTTCGAGGACCTGGTTCGACGGAAGTTTGCGACCTTCTTTGCCAAAGACATCGGCGAAAACTACCACTTGGTCGATGCCGTGGGCGTCGAGCCCATGCCGATCGAGTTTCTCCGCCGACTTGCTCGCCATCGCGATGTCGGCGCGATCGTCGATACATCTAAAGTGAATACCGAACCCTGGGAAGCCCACTCGGAACAGACATTCGGCTGCGATAATTCACACGCCAAGGTCTTTCATATTGAGGACATCGAAACGGTCGTCGATGAATTGCGCGAAGCATGGGGCAAAGATGCATTCGCTTTCATCTTTCCTCATGAAGGACAAGAGGAAGTAATTTCCGCCTATCCTGAAGCGGTCGCCAAGTATTGCCAGGAACACCAATCGGACTCGCCCGACTTCGGCAGTGCAGGCGATTGGGTCAATTGGCTTTGTGATCACCCCGAACGAATTTCCGATCTCATGCCTCGTGCGGAAGCGATATTCGTGCAACACCCAGACCCAAAACGCTGGCGTCTGCTATGTGAAACCGACTTCATCTCACGGTTGAATCGGCTCGGATATCTGCCATCGAAACCTTCGGTGATGGATCTATCGGGGAATTCAGAATAGCGACTACTTCTTCCCCTCGGCCCGACGTTGCCGGAAGAACTCGGTGAGAATTTGCCCGCAGCGATCTTGCAGCACCCCAGGAACGACTTCGCACCGATGATTCAGACGGGTATCGTTCAGCATTTCAAAAAGGGATGAAACTGCTCCAGCTTTCGGATCGAGTGCACCGAACACCACTACCGGAATCCGAGCTTGTAAGATCGCTCCAGCACACATTGGACACGGCTCGAGGGTTACATACAAAATACAATCTTCTAGACGCCAGCCCCCTACGGCTTCAGCGGCCTGGGTGATGGCGATCATTTCGGCATGTGCGGTGGGGTCCCTCAGCATTTCCCTCTGGTTGTGCGCTGCGGCAATGATGCTTCCTTCGCGCACGATCACAGCACCGACCGGCACTTCATCACTACGAGCAGCCATCTCGGCCTGTTGCAGGGCCATCTGCATATACATCTGGTGCAGTTGGGGCAGTTCGAATTGCCCAAGAATTTCTGAATCCGTCACGCGGCTACCTTCGCTAGTAATAAAAAGAGACATCCTTTCTTTTGTGAAAGGATGTCTCTGAATGTACTGAACGTTGCCAGATGAGTCACGACCTTACGGCAGATCTTCTTCACTGAGCTTACGCTGTTGCCAATTGGTCGCGGCCGTGGCATCCAACGAAGTCTTCGTCGTGAAGTAAGGTGCAGCGGAACCCTTGACTCGAGCATCGCGACCATCGCACGTCAACAGTTGGCCGTAAACGCTCATGTCCATGTTTGTGGAAGCAGAGCGCACAGAACCATCAACGAAACCGACCATGACTACATCGCCATGATTGCTCGATGGAAGATAGACTCCGCCAGAGTAGGTGGTGTCATCCAAACCACCTAGTGAAAGTGGCTGGCCACCTGCGACGTAGAATGCGTCGTTCCAAAGTAAAGCCGAATACCCTTCCGAGACTGATTCGTTCCATTTCGCAGCGGACGAAAGTGCTGCGGTACCGAAGTTCGCGACACGAATACGCTCGCCAATCAGAATCGTGTTCGTGACACCATCCTTGAAATCGGAACTCTTGATGTTCAGTTCGGACTGGTCAGTTCCCGAAGAAAAATCGAGTGGGCTGTGGTCGCTCCAGGCACCGTTCGCCTTGAGGTCCATAGGTGCAACGCTACCAGGATTGAGATATCCACCATTAGGATAATAGTTGGTAGGGTTCTTCTCACCTGGTTCAACCGGATCACTTTCGCAAGTCAGCGAATCAATCACCACACCGTCGAGAGAGCTAGGGTAATATCCCGAATCGATGTAGGTCTCGGCGAGTTCACTACGATCCAACTCGTTCAAAATTGGGATCACAAAACCCGCCACTTCATCGGCGTTGTAGGCTGCTTTATCAATACCACTTCGATTCGCCCACGAACGATGGGGGGGCATTTCGTTGCGGGGATGCTTGTTCATCTTAGCCTGAACAGCGAGTCCAATCTGCTTTACGTTGTTCATGCAGTCGGTTCGGCGGGCCGCTTCACGGGCCATATTCACGGCGGGAAGTAGCAAACCTGCCAGAATACCAATAATGGCGATCACGACTAGCAATTCAACCAGCGTGAAGCCGTGTCGGCGGTTGATCATGTCCGGAAATCCTTAATGGGTGATAAGTCACTGACGAGCGTGTTTTTTGAAGTGCTAGGCCACGTTAAGTATCACCCATTCCTATCCAAATGTCGAGTACTTTGTCCGTCGTGGCAATATGTCGCAAACCGTTCTGAGATAACGATTTTGCTGAATTCAACAAGCTTTTTGAATTCGCAACCTAGGGGAAGTTTATTACAAACGTAACGTTTTCTCGTCCGACACTCTGTTATGCGGTGGTGGCTGAGTGAAACTTCTACCTTGGAATGACTTGTGAATCCCGAAAAGAACATCTGGCTCGACCTCCTCGAACGTTGGCCCAAAGACATGCCCCAAAAGGGGGTAATCATGACCGAGCTCAACGAATCGATCCCTTTCGTCGGCTTCGTTTATGATGATCACATGGTCGTAGTCCAACGCCAAACCCCCGACGCGATCGGGGCCCGGCAAGCGATCATTCCTTTCAGTTCCATCAGCTACCTCAAGATTACGGCCATCGTTCTACCCAAATCGTACGCCGATTTCGGGTTTAAGGGGGCTCTACCCAAGGTCTGATGAAGTCCATCTTCCTCGATTACAACGCAACGACACCGATCGCCCCCAGTGTGCAAGAGGCGATGATTCCCTTCATGGCAGAGTACTTTGCCTGCCCCGATGGGATGTACGCGCGAAGCCGCGCCATCGATGAAGCATTGGAGGATGCCCGTGGACAAGTTGCCCATCTTCTGGGGGCAACGCCGGATGAAATCGTCTTTTGTGCCTCCGGAACCGAGAGCTGCAACCTGGCTATCAAGGGTATCGCTTACCGCTACCTTTCCGAGCGGAAACCGTGTCACATCATCGTTTCCGCTATCGAGCACGCCGCAGTCGCCCAAACAGCAAATCACTGCCGCACGATGGGTTGCGATGTTTCGATCGTTCCGGTCGATCGACATGGAATTGTATCTCCCGACGCCCTTGTCCAGGCAATTCGGCCTGAAACCAAGCTTGTTTCGGTCATGTTGGCGAACGACGAGACTGGCGTTATTCAGCCTCTTAACCTGTTAGCTCAGATCTGTCAGGAACATGGCGTACTACTGCATTCCGACGCCTGTCAGGCGGCCGGTAAGATTCATCTTAGCCCCAAACAGTTAGGGGCCGATCTGCTCAGCATCACCGCTCACAAGTTTTATGGCCCTAAGGGCGCTGCAGCCCTATACGTCAAAGCAGGAACGGCACTTCAACCAATCATCCATGGCAGTGGTGCCGAGCACTCGTTGCGAGCCGGGGCCGAGAATATTCTGGCTTGGGTGGGCATGGGAAAGGCTGCCAATCTCGTTGGACGTAGCATTGATGATGCGGCAGAAAAGCTAACTCAATTAACGCGTAGGTTTGGACGTCGACTGATGGAGTCGATTCCCGAACCCATTGTCATTCACGGTTCGCAGGTCGAGCGAATCCCGAACACTTTATGCGTTAACTTCCCCCAAGTCTCCGGGCAAGAGCTACTCCGTAGAGTCCCCGAAATCTGCGCGGCAACCTTCTGCAGCGATACGGTAGGGTGCGGGAACAGCTCGCCGGTATTGGCCGCGATGGGAGTCTCGGACACAGATAAACTTGGCACCATCCGTCTAAGCTTCGGATGGTATACCTCTGAGGAAGAGGTTGATCAGTCCGCCGACTTACTGATTCACGCCTGGGAATCGCTACGCCATTAATCTGCGTTCTGCTACCTCTGGCGGAAAAATCTTCGCTGAGTTGACCTAAGTCGCCACGTTCTCCGCGTCCTAATCTGAGTTTCGTGCTGTTTTGAATTGTAAATTTGAAACATTTCGCTTCTCTCGGTCATATGTCCTGGAGGCGCTAACTCTCGTATTACGAGACAAGCCGTAGGGAGTTTTCGCTCGCTTCAAATCCATAAGACCCTAGTTTAATGCTTAACAACCACCTTTGAGGAAAACCAACCACCTTTACGCATGGTTTTGTCTTGATGCGTTCCGGTCCCGTTCCTGTTTATGGTTGTTTGCATCGCGTAATTTAGTGTCACCCCAAGATTTCTGTTGTGATAACGAATCCACTTTCGGGCAATATGCACGGAAGTAGAGGCCCCTTCGCCTGCCAGTAACGAAATGAGGCTTCCGAAATGATTGTCAAATCTCAGAACATTCTGATCGATACCGAGACGATTTCCTTCGCACTGATGTATCGGTGCCTGGAATGCGACAACGTCGTTCATGGCAAAAAAGATCGCACAAGTGAACTCGTGTGCGAACACTGCCACAGTCCTCTCGAAGATGATGACGAAATCGCCTACCGCCTGGAGGGGGACAACTAGTCCTCCTCAAACGCTCTCGCAAGAGCAATTGGCGTGACCCCAATGTCGGTGTCACCTGGCATCGTCGTCCTCGTTGAGACGCGATGCCACAGAATCGGATTCCGCGATCAGGCTTCAGCACCCTTCCCGTCCGAGGCACTTTCACCGTAAGTGCCTCCGAAGTTGAAATTCTTGAAGCTGAACCGATCAATTCTCCCAGCTAACAAGTCTGCTAGAGGGCGGGTCATCTCGAACTTCGCGAACAATATCTTCATGATTGCAGTCATGGGCACGGCCAGAAACATGCCGATCATGCCCCAGATGAGCGACCAGAACATCAATGCCAATAAAATCGCGATCGGGTGAACGTCGAACGAATCCCCCATCATCCGCGGCTCGATCACGTTGCCGCTGATAATCTGCACGGCCGAAGAAAGAACGATCACCAGCGTCATTCCCCACCAGGTCATTTCTGGATCGAGCACGATTAGCGGCAGTGGTAACAAACACGCGAGAATCGGGCCAATATTAGGGATGAAGTTAAAAAGAAAGGCAAGCAGAGCAAACACGGCTGCCAAAGGTATACCGAACAGCCACAAGACAAATCCAAACGCAAGCCCTGTAAAGAACGAGATCAGTGACTTTGTGAGGATGTATTCTCGGATCTTTGCGTCGATCTCTTGCCAGGTATTCTCCGGGAGTGTGGCCTGCGAACTTCCAAGCAGTAAGAAGAAGAGAAAGATAACGACCATCGTGCTTGTTTGAATGACATATGACATGGAATCCGTCAGCTTGCTCAGGCTGTTCTTGACCATGTCGTTGATCATTTCCGAGACCATGTCATGCGAAGGGCCTGACTGCGTGGAAATTGTATTATGTCGGGCAACTTGTTCATCCAGCGTTCCCGCCATCGGTACGGCAGCCTCTTCAACGTCAGGTGTTTTCTCTGCCGCGGCGACATCAGAACCTGAATCTGACGTTAGCAAACTTTGAAAAGCCAATTCTGGTTGTCTTACCCATTCAGGTACGGCGTCCCTCCATGCCTTCGCACCTTGCACGTACTTGCCACCTTCTTGTTTCAATTGGGCAATCGAAATCCAAATGATGCTCCAGAGGACGAACACCAGGGCAATTCCAATGATCGACGCGATCAGAACGGCCACCAGGCGAGTCGTCGAAAGCCGGTTTTGAATGTTCGACAATACCGGTGTTAGGCCGCTAACGATGAAAATCGCCAGCACAAACGGGATCAAGACGGCTTGCAGCCAAAAGAGCACCCATAGGGCAAGAATCCCTACCGCAATGGCCTGGCATATCGTCTGCCGGCGCATTTCAACTTCGATCGCAGCAAAACGAGACATAGAGACCTTCGCTTCAAATGGGCAGCTATTATTCCAAGTCTTCCCGATCTACCAACGGCTCGAACAATAGAACGGTTATCAAAAACAGAATCCATCCCAATATCATGAACGACCCACCAATCGGGACAAGCATCGTGAGCTGTTTCATCCCCAAAGCGGAAATCAGGTAGAGCGTTCCGCTAAATAGCTTCACACCGATGACCATCGACAAAGCGGCAATGATCCCCATGATCTGGCCGCGAGCAGAAATGGCCATGACCACCCCCAGACCGATTAACGCCAGACCGTGAACCATGTGATACCGCACGCCGGTCTCATATTGGGCCAGTCGCTTAGCCACTTCGGGATTAGGAGCTGGATCTGAAAGCTCATCCCCCGCCAACTCGACGTCGGCACCGGAAACATCGGCAACGATCATCCCACGTACGGCATGCTCCATTGCACCGGCAATGACTGCTGTCGCGCCGAAAAGGACACCGAGAAATAGTACAAACTTCGCCACGAGTAACTTCCTCTAAGATTCGATTGCCTAGCGCAAAGAGACCAGTCGCAGATAGTTGCACGAACGTATCCCTTTGACGAAGTTACTATTGTACGCGAAATTATCGGCACAGCGCAAAAAGTACCGCCGTGAAAGTCCGAAGACGTTTCACGGCGGCAGGAGGTCATAGTCGATTTGCCGTATTCGGCGTTATTGGGTGAAGCCGAGTTTCGCTTCTTCTTCCTCTTGGATGATGATTCGAGGAGTCACCATCATCATGAGGCTTTGCGTTTCTCGACCGATACCGACGTCGCGGAACAGACGGTTGATGTATGGCAGCTTGCTGAAGACCGGAACACCGCGTTCACGACGTTCTTCGCTCAGACGCTTGATACCACCAAGCAGCACCGTACCACCGTCTGGCACACTCACCGTTGTACTCACCGTAACAAAGGAGAACTGTGGCAACTGAATCGTGGTACCCGAGGTGATCGTCTCTTCGGCATCGTTGGTCGTACCACCATCGGCAGCGTCAGGATCTTCCACGGTCGAGTCGGTTCGGCTGCTGCTCGTACCCTCGAAGGTGAACTCTTCGACGTTACCAATTCGGCTGAAGAACGGCACCAAGGTCAGACGGACGAACCGTCGATCTGGCGAAACCACAGCCTGAACGCTAAGCGAAGTACCTTCATTCAGCACCACGATGACCGGTTGCTGGGCAGCTGCGAAGTCACCCACCACCGGAATCACGCTCGTGACGAACGGGGTTTGAGTGGTATCCGAGACGAATGCCGTTTGGCCGTTGAACAAGGTCACCTTCGGAGCCTGCATCACGTTCGATCGCAAGTCACCTTGAGCGGCCTGCATGATGAAGAAGGCTTCGATATCAGAGAGCATGGCGAAACCGAACTGGGCACCAGCCGCAGCAGGAGTCACAAGACCACCCACGGTTGGCACCGTGTTTTGGAACATACTCTGCGTGAACTGAAGGTCCAAGTCAGCGGTAGGAGTCGGTGTCGTGGCCGTTGGATCCAAACCAATGGTAACACTGGGGCTACCTGAGTTATCACGATTTGGGCCGAGCCCCGTCGTATTGTCCTGAATCTGGAAGTCGAAGTCGACACCGACGCGTTCAAAGAAGTTGTCGTTCAAGGTGATAAAGCGAACTTCGATCGTAACCTGAAGGTCTTGCAGACGTCGCAGCTGAGCCAAGAGGTCGGCCAGTCGGTCGTGCACTTCCTGAGTCTGGCTAACTACCAGGCTGAGGTTCGTGCTGAATGGTGCGATCGAGCCTGGACCACCCAGCTCTTCCCACGATTCTGGTTCGACGGTTGTCGTGATGAGTTCGATCAGCTGATCAAAGTCAGGCTGAACACCACCACCAAATCCGCCAGGACCACCAATGCCGCCACCAGGACCGAAGCCCATATTACCTTGCGGCTGACCGGAGACCGGAGGACCACCACTACCCAGGCCAGGGATGAACCCGTTAGGCACCTGTGCCAGAGCACTAGAGCTGTTGATGTCCTGATTGTTAGCAAACAGCGACATCGGGTTCGATCCACCCATGGTACCAACTGGCGAACCAGTAATACCCTGGCTTTCGTAAGCGGCCTTAATGGCACCTGGAAGGCCCATGTTGTAGCTTGGTACGAAGTTCGGAATCGGCAGCACCAGGTCGGCCACGTTGTAAACCTTCTGGTAAACGTTGCGGCTGCGGAACGACTCGCTGGTGATGACCAAGGCTTCGTCGCGAATCACATAGCTGAGACGCAGTGGCTGCAGAATGTGATTCAAAGCACTGTCTAAGCGAACCGCTTGTTGCATGTTGATGCTGATTTCGGTGTCGTAAGTCACCCCTTCGGCTTGCAGGCCGCGTGGATCCAACATGACGTTGATGCCAACCATGTTGCCCAGGGTTTCCATGACGCTTTGCAGCGACTGCTTGTTGAACTTGACGTCGACCTTGGACTTGAGAGCCTTGCGAATCTCGACTTCGTCTTCCGAGATCTGCGAATTCTCTGCCAGCCAGCGTCGGCGACGTTCGGTCATATCCTCCCATTCCTTCGCACTGGCGAACTGGATTGGGTTGTTGTCGTCGAATGGAATGGAGGAGGTATCAACGTTGTGCAGTGCCTGCCAAACGCTCGATTCCTTCTCATCCTTCAGAGCCATGTTCTGATAGGTACGGCGAGCGAACTTGGCCTTCCAGATCAACGTTTGGACAACCGGGTTTTCCGGATCCATTTCACGTGCCTGACGGGCAATCACTTCCGCTTCCTGCCAACGCTGTTGATCCATCAGTTCGTTGAACTGATTGGTCATGTCAGCTAGTTTGCTGTCGATTTCCATCTTCAAGTCGCGATCTTGTTTGATCTCGGTCTTGATCGCAGCGTTGCGTTCATCGAGTTCGATCTGCGACTTGTTCATGTCGATGTAGGTCTCAAGCGATTCGATGCTACGATCGACACGCGAGAGAAGCTGTTTCTTGGCGATTGCGTCGATGGAAGATTCGTCAACCGTGACACGTACCTTCTTCAGTTTGTCCAAAGCACTCTTAGGATCGACTTCTCGCATGGCGTCTGCCTGCGATTGTTCGCGAGTAACTTCGGCGATCATCTGACGCAACAGAACTTGTTGGCGTGCGTCGACTTCCGCCAGCGGCGAAGGATTGCTCGTTTGAGCGACTCCGCTGGTAACCGGATTGGTCTGGTATTGCAGGAAGTCTTGCAAACGTTGGCGTGCAGCTGGATCGAGTTGGCCCTCGTACTTCCAAGCTTCTTCAAACAGCTTGCGAGCTTTCATCTTGTCGCCAGCGGCGAGAGCCTGTTCGCCCTCTTGCAGGTAACGCATCCCTGCCTGGCCAGTAGCGTCTTGCTGTGCCGAAGCGGGCATGTTTCGCGTGTCATCGTTCTGAGGATTGTAAATCCCTTGAGCGACTGGAAAACCAGCACCCATCGGGCCTTCAAATCCGCTGGCTTGACGTACTGGGCTTGAAGCCTTTGCTCGCGAGATCTCCAACATCAACATGTCAGGGCGAAGGTCGCCTTGTTGATAGTTTCGATTGCCAAGCGTGCTGGCCTGCTTGGTGAACGCTTCCGCGGTACCGATGTCACCACGATCCAGAGCTGCCTTGGCCTGAACCAGGATGGCTTGTTCTTTCGCGTGGGCGTTACCGGCAACATTTTCAGGAACGTTTGGAGCAATCTGATTTCCGCCAGCTTCGCCACTCTTGCGACGAGTGATTTCGGTCAGTAGACGATCAGGAGTAACTCGAGCTCGCTGGAAATCGAGATTCATCGATTGCACCTGGCGAGCCATTTGTTCGGCCAGATCGTATTGGCCGTAAAGCATGAGCCCCTCAGCTTGCTGAAGCAGCACTTCACCAAACTTATAGGCAGACTGAGGACCGACAGGCGAAGCAGAAATCTGATTGACGGTGCGGATCAGATAGTCAACATTCTCAGGCGAGTCTTGGTGCGAAGGGTAAACGAGTCCCAGTCCTTGAACCTGACGGACCAGCTTTTCTGCGAGAGCCACATTTCCGCGAGCCAACTCCAGGCGAGCTTGAAGCAGCATGCGGCGGGCCGTCTCGGCGTTGCCCTGGGTGCCAGTTGCGGCAGCGTATGGGTTAGCCGTCATCGAAGGCTCTGGCGATTCGTTAATCGTTGGAAGTCGAGTTGGAGCGGTTTCCGCACCAGGACCACCAGCGGCGATTTCACCACCGAGCATCGAAGGACGAACGCCTGCGTTTTCCAGGTCACGGCGGAAGGCCATCACCGAGTAGCCACCCGATTGGAAGTTCGGTCCGGCCTTAGCAGCTTGTTGGTAGTAGTTCAGAGCCGACATCGTCTGACCACTGGCCAAGGCTTCCTTGCCACGAGCCAGAGCTTCAGCAGCCATCTTCTGCTCCATGCCAGGTTCCTGGCCGAGCAGCTTTTGACCGACGTAGTCTGGGTTGGCTTGGGCAGCCGTCAGTTCGGCCAGATCATGAGCAGCCTTTTCAGGAGTATCCCGAAACTTGCTGAACGCCGGATCTGCAGGAACATTGAACGACTTGGCTTGCTCGATTAGCGACTGAGCACGTTGGTAGTCTCCAGCTCGCATCGCATCGCGTGCAGCTTTCAGAACTCCGTCCTGCTTTTGCTGATCGTACAGCGAACCTTGTTGTTGTCCGGTCGCCGACATTGACGTGACGAGCTCAATCTCGGTCAACGGATTTGCGACGACCCCTTTTCCAGTGCTGAAGCACAGCACGGCAATGAGACCGGCTGTTAGCACACGCGTGGCCAAATTCAAAGCGACACTCCTTGTCTGAACTTGTGGCAGCCTGCGATCCGTGTGTTTTGGGATCGTCCGAGAATGATTCATGGTGTTCCTATCCTTCCCCCTACGGCGACACGTTTCTGACGAGGAACAGTTGCACGCAAGTCCTAAAAGGGACCGCTTGCCCTGTCCACGCGCCGCGCGCACTGGTGAATCTGCATCCTTGCATTTCTAGGTGAGGCGGTTAAATACCGGTTGTCCAAAATGCGGTCAATACCGCTTTGGTGACTTACTCACTTTTTTTGGAAATTGGACCGGTTGCGCTGCTAGCAAGAGGGAGTCCCTTCGCTGGCTGCGCAAAAATCGCCGGGCAGTACAGTACTGAGATCTAAGAAACGACTCAATAGATGTTTTTATCTACGCAAAGAAAAAGGCGTTCCGAAGAACGCCTTAGGTAGTTTTCAACTGAAAAGGGGGATTATTCGCCGCGGCCACGGCCTCGTGGACGGCGACCTTCGCCACTGCTGTACTCGTCGTAGCCGGATCCCCCTTCCATTGAATAGGGATCATCCGGATTCCGGCCACCTCGCGGGAGCTTGACTTCTGGCTTCGCGAAGTTGAACTTGGCGAATTCCTTTATTTCCTCAAGCTCTGACTTGATGTGGATGTTTCCAGCATCATCAAGCACAAGGATTTCGCCAGGTACTTTCAGCTTCTTGTTGTTCTCATCCGTATAACGGCCAACGGTATCTTCACCACCTCGAATGTCGAGCAGCGTATAACCAGTTTTGAGAACGTACTCTTGATCCTTTTTATCCGCGTCCATGGGATACGGTTTACGGAACTGGTAGGTCGCAGGATCCAGGATCCACAGGTCCCCCTTGTACTCAACCATGCTACCGCGAGCAACTTCCTTCAATTCCTTGGTGACCAAAGCCTTGACGTCGGTTTTTGGATCCCATCTCATGGCCAAGACCGTAGCGTTTGGCTCGGCCGTACGCAGAATCTGACGCTGATTGTTGCGGTTATAGACCGTTCGTCCCGCATCAACCGAGCCTGCCAGTACGTCTGCACTCGATGGCACGTGAACCGTAGCGCTAGGTTCACTAAACTCGGTCGTACGCCAGAACTGGAACTGCGGCCCGGTCTGTGTCGTTTGACCACGGACATTTGCCATGCCGCCCTGTTGGGTTTGCAGGTATTTGGTAATCTTGTCGCGTTCTGGCTTCAGACGTGTCAGCACGCCCCCTTCCAGAGCACGCGCTGGGGGTGCTTCCTGGAAGTTTTGAGGATTGTTTGGATCCTCTAGCCACAACTGAACGCGATATTGATAGTTCTTGTTAGGCACAACAGAGGTGTCATAGAAGCGGAACATCTTGTTCTCTGCGTCGAACATCGAGGTTGCACCGCCAAATCCGCCGTAATCGCCACCACTTTCTCCACGAGCCATGCTCATGCCACCGCTACGGCCAGCACCTGGCTTTCGCATCATGCCTGGAGGAGGCGTTGTGATATTGTTCCCGCCGATACCACCCATACCAGACACCATCCCAGGACGACCGTATGGTCCCATGAAACCACCGCTGCCTTCGCTTCCCATTCCCATAGCACCGCCTGGGCCCATGAAGTTTGGCACGTCACTTGGCAGATCGCTACCGCCTTGCGGAAGCAAAATGTTATCCATGTCTTCGGTCATTATGTCCGTGCCGTATCCTTGTTCCCGTGGTTCATACTTGGGAACTGTCGAATGTCGGCCCCAATCGCCAGGATTGAACAATAGAATGGGCGGCATCGGAAAACTAAGCGTTGGATCGAGATATTCTGGAGGAGCAACTTCATCCGGCAAGAACGCCCAACGATGGCGGGCGATTAAGCGTTCTTGCGTGACGTTGATCGATTTTTCCCATTCACCCCAGCTACCATCAGGCTTCTGTTCACGTCGCTCGATGGCAAAGTGAACATAACGTGGATAGTCGCGACCTTCCATGTAGTTGGCGCGATCTTTGAAAGCGGATTCGAACAGGTCCAGTTGCTTCTTAAGCGGAGCGAGCCCGGTAATTGCCACGAAGTACTTGCCTTCGATCTTGCTACCGGTACCACCGCGTGGCTGACCAAACGCCATCGACTGTTCAGGGGTCAGCGTTGGTGGGGCGTTGGCATCGACCATGCCCATTTCGCTGCCGTAGCCGCCCCCAGCGTAACTTTCGTATCCGGATCCGAGAGGCATCCCACCAGGTCCGCCTTCACTCATCATCCCAAGACCACCCTGACCAGCTTGCTGGGGGCTGAGGAATGCGAACGGAGCGAATCCCGCTTTTACTTCCAGACTGGCAAGCGGCAACAATGTCGGATCTGGTCGCTTTTCGATGCTTTCCTTGTGACGAACTCGGAAGCTTGAAGGAGTTTCATACGGTGCCAACGGAATTGGTTTGCTGGCTCGGGAAGCTGCCGTTTGATATTCCGGCGCAACCCAACGCTCATCTTCAACCTCATCCCAGGTTTGCTTCTCGATATTGGTACGTGCCTGATCGGATGCACGGACCAAATCATCCGGTGACGTGCTGATCGAAGGCTGTTGCGTCCCGCGATAGACAAACAAAAGCACGAGGAGAATAGCCAATCCGAAGACGAGCTTTTCAACGTGGAGGATCAATTTTGACTTGAGCCCACCGTTTTGTAAGTCCAGCTTCTTCATGATTGAGTCATCCTTTTTTTACTGCAAACCATCCGAATGTGAGAAGAGATGAGGTTTTGGGCGTTATCTGCTTACCGAGTGGTAGCGGTAACACCAGCTGTTTCCGTTGCCGTGTCATCCGCAGTCGAATCATCTTCGGACGGTCGCGACCCTTCGGGCCACAACAGATCGCGATTGACCGGGTTGTAAATGTAAATGATGCCGTAGATCTCAACCGGGGCGTCGAAGATCTTTTCAGCCTGGTCTAGGTTGTCCCCGCTTTGGCCGGTGCCACTCATGCCACCGATACCGCCGCCGAACTCCCCTCCCATTTCCATTCCGCCGAGACCACCCATGCCGCTCATACCACTTCCGCCATAGCCGCCCATCCCGCTACCACCATCCATGCCACCACCGGCACCGGAGGTTTGCGGGTTGATACGGACCTGACGGACTTCGATCATGAGGTCGGCATTGCCACATTCAACCAGCAGCTTATCGATTTCACGCTGGTCCATGAGAAATCGCATGCGAACAGGCAATCGCTTGGCGACCGACAAGTAATAGTTTTCGGAAGTGGGCTCGGTGGTCGCAGCCTTAAGGTCCTCGACCATCAATTTCTTATAGTCTTTATCGACATAACGGTAATCGCCTGGGTCCATTTCTCCGCCTTCCAGCGGCATACCATCAGGCCCCATGCCCATGCCATCCATGCCCATGCCGTCCATCCCTTCCATGCCCATGCCGGAACCGCCATAGGGGTCTTCCATCATTCCGCTTTCCATGCCGTACTCGTCTGAGCCGCCAGCAGCCAGAGGAGAACGAGGAATGACAACCGTGGATCGAATAGGCATCACCTCACGACCGAATTCGATCGTGTCGATTGCTTTGATAGTGGCTTGGTGAGGGCTGCTGATATCGCCATTGGTCTTGGCGATCACATTCATGATGTTTCGCAGCACCCACAAGTTTTCTTGGGCGTAGAGAACTTCCTTGGTGGTAGGCACGTTTCGACCACTGCCAGCGCCTCCGCCGGGGCCGCCAGAGCCGTCCATTCCACCAATGCCCTGAGATGCACTTCCAGCAGACCAGTCGAAACTTTTGGACTGGATGTTGGCCTGGTTGGTGGGATTCCACATCACCAGCGGTGGCTTTTCGAGGGCATTGGGAGTGCGAGTGTTCATACCCGCCATACCGCCACCTTCATAACCACTACCGCCGCCGAAAGCCTCGATGCCGAATTGACCGCCGCCATCCATGCCATTGCCCGCTGGGGCCCAACGAGCGTGGATGATTTCAGCGAGTTTCGGCAGTTCTTCCTTAATATAGTCGCGGTAAAGCTCACGCTTGTTCGTCGACATCGGCTTGTCTTCTTCCGTCAGCGCTTCGATCGGGCGGCCCAGAAGAATGCCGTTGACGATATCAGCGAAAACCGAACCACCTACGTTTAATTCCGCAGGCCAAGTCAAAACGCCTTTCTGAGCTTCCCACTTCTTTTGCCATGCCTGGTCGATGTCGTCGCGATACTGCGTCAACCAGGTCTGCATTTCTTCCGCGTACTGCGTATTTGGGTGATTCGCCGTACTGGCAATTTGCCGGGCCGCGTTCAAGCTCGATTCGATCTCTTGAGTCCGTGCCTGGCGTTCTTCATCCAAAGACGAGATTGACGTGTACCATCCGCCAAGGCCCACCAAGAGCACCACGACGGCGAAGACCCAGAAGTAATACTTCTTCAAAAACGCGATAGCTGGTCGTAGTTTATCCATGGCTTAGAAGTTCTCCGTTTCGGCATTCGCGGCTTTTTCTTCCGCTTCGGCAAGTTCCGCAGCACGACGCAATTCTTCTCGTTTCGAGAGAGGAGACTCACGCCAACAGAATTGAACCGTGAATCGGTAAACCTTGACTTGAATCGTCGGTGGCTCGATCTTGCTCGGATCGATCGGCTCTTCTGGGTTCATTCCATAACCACCGTATTCGTCCGCCATCCCACCGGTTCCGATTGCTGGGGGATCGTATTTGGGATTAGGAATCTGAACCGTTCTCGGCACTTCGTCCATCGCGATGATGGGATGCGAAATGCCTAATTCTTTCATCGTAACTACTTCAGGCTCGTTGTTCTCGTTAATCAGTTCCAAGGTCCCTCGATCGAGTTGATCGATCAATGTGTTACGCACGTATTGGGCACCCATGTTTTCACGAGCGGCCGGACTATTGTGGAAATGATAACCAGTTATCTGAACAACCCAGCCACTTTCCTCGGCGGAAGGACCGGCAAGTTCGTCTTCTGGATCTGCTTCTCCTTCGATTTCGCTGAGATCGACGTCCGCCTCTTCTTCAGCTGCCGTACCAGCAGTCGAATCAGTTGCTTCGGCCGGAGCCGCCGCTGTAGCGGCGACTGATGCGGCATCTGCTGCTGCTTCCACAGCGAGATCTTCATCGATCGAAGGGGAAGCTTCTTCTCCTTCTTCTAGACGACGCAGAATGACTTTTCGATTTTCAAGCGTCACCGCATATTTTGTTTTAACCGCTTCGGTGTACCACATCGAAAGGTCTGGGAAGTATTGCGATTCGATCGATTCGATCTGCAGGTCAGGCCGTTGATCGATTGGCTTTTCCGAAACTCGACCTGGGGCGAGATCCGGGTCGGTCGGCAGCGAAGCGGTAATGGCCTTCATCAGTTCAGGCCAGAGTCGACGGTTTTCTTCGTTACCAACGACATATCGACCGATCATTTCCAGGTTTTCTTTTTCCGTCATCAACTGAGAATCAGTCGATTGATACCCCTGGCTGGTCGATTGGACCGTCGAGACCTTACGCAGTGCGTCGTCGAATTCCGGGATATGCGAGGAATTATAGGCCTGCCAATGGAAGCCGAAATTCAACGCACAAGCCAGCAGCAAACTTGCGACGGCGGCAACCGCCCATGGCTTCTTCTGCCGAACAATTCGGTCGATCAGAATTTCCTGTGGCAACAGGTTGGTGCGCAGTGCCGATTTCTTCAACCCTTGCAGGCACAAGCCATAGCATGTCGCAAACGACAGCATGTTCTCGCGGAAGCTAGGAGCGGAGGTAACGTCTGTTCCGGTTAGTTTCTGATAGCCATCAAGCTCGACGACGTCGTAACCCAGGTTCTTACCCAGGTAAGGAATCAGACCCGGCAACTTCATGCCGTTACCGATCGGAATAATTCGCGAGATCTTGGCCTTGCGATCCAAGGTCTGGAAGAACCCGATCGACCGCTGAATTTCGGTAACCAGGTCGTTGAACACCGGCCGCATTGCCTGGAAGACGAGCTTCGCGTTCTCTGCCTCAGAAGCGTGGCGTTTGAGATGTTCGGCTTTGGCGAACGTCAGTTTAAGCTCTTTGGTCAACTGCTTGGTGAAGTGATTACCACCGATCGGCAAACTACGCTGCCAAACGCGGAAACCATTAGTAATCACCAAGTCGGTGGTTTCCGTGCCCATCGAGACAATCACGTACGAATTGGGCTGATTCGTAGGGTCGTACTCTTCTTTGAGCGGGTTGATCGTCAACTGATCGTTGGCGACAAAGTTATACAGGCTAATCGGCGTCAGTTGGACGACATCAACATCGATACCCGTATCGAGGTACGGCTGAAGCGATCGGAAGATTTGATCGCGTTTCATCGCGAAGATACCGATCTCGGTCTCCAGCGAGATGCCTTCTTCTTCGTGCGCGCCGGGCATCGGCTGGTAATCCCAAATCACGTCTTCCAGCGGGAAGGGGATTTGCTGCTTTGCTTCGTACTTGACGATGTCCGCAATGCGTTTCGCTTCGACCGGCGGTGCCTTGAAGAAACGTGCAAGCCCGGCCTGACCTGGAACGGAAATACAGATCGAGTCGTTGCGAATATCATTGCGCGAAAGGAATTCGCGCAGTGCGTCCTTGATCAAGCCTTCCGAACCAGCACCAGCCTGATTCAAAGGATTGGGATATTCGATGAAGTCGAACGCTTCGGCGACCATCCAAAATCCGTCTTCGTGCATTCGGCATTTCAGGGCCTTGAGCGCACTTTGACCGATGTCGATGCCCCAAACGGCTTTACCAACAGCCATCTCTGTTCCTCACAGCAATCACTAAGTCGCGTTTTGTCGAGGTTGGCAAGAAACAGCTAGAAACTATCCGGCAATTTCATCCAACGAAGAAGCACGCTCCGAAGATCGCAGGTTTAAGACAAGCAAAATAAAGGAGAAGGGTGTGTTACCAACGCAGTGAATCTTAATCACATTCATTGGCCAACATCCTCATTCTAGTGTGAACTTCTCCAGAATGTCAACGAAAATGCGATTTCCACTGTTTTATGTAAACCACTATCTTGCAACAAGATAGGACACAAACGACCTCCCCGCCATGGGGATCTGAATCCAGGTCATTTTCCGCGACTGTCCACCTTCCCTGCTCCCAAAAAGTGGTCTGGCCCCCGATAATAAGGTCCACCCTGGCCCTCGGACGCACATTAAGTATACCCTATAACTTATTATTTGGTAATTACTTGCGTTCATTTGCCCCATCTCCTCCATTCAGGTCGACGAACAATGATTCAGGAAATTGCGATTCTGCTTCCTTGCCATAGCTTCGAAGACTTTCCCACCTACCATACCGGTGACGATGCCCAAAGCCTGCTGGCTAACTGGACGGCTATGTGGCATCCGGCATTCCTGGCATCGGCAGGGAAAAACCCTCAGTGGCACCGTGTCGACTCACCCCCAGAGAACCTGGACGGCCTGGCCCTGCTCATCCCGTCGATCTGCAAAGCGGAGCTGCCGGCAGGCTTCTCACAACGCGCAAAGGAATCTGGGGCAACGCTTGTCAAAGGTTTGACCGATCGGCAGGAGATCGTCACCAAACTGTTGGGCCGTATTGGCGATGTCCACGAAGTGGCCGCCAAACTAGCACCAGACTTCTATGCACTTGGATACTGTTACCTTCAGGTCGAGCTTTTGACGCGGCAGATGCGTTACTCGAGCAGCTTGGACGAAATCTACTTCGAGAACAAAACGATCGAAGCGGCCAAAGCAGCCGCCGAGGGGCATGAAGCCGAAGCGACCGAGTGCCTCCAAGCATGCTTCGACGTTCTGATGGAAGAGCGAAACCAGTATTACTCTGTCGACGCTAGTCTGCTCGATTTCACCCTGGTCGCTGAATCGACGCTTAATGATTCGCTGCTAGCAGAAGTGAAAGCCCAGATTCCCACGAACCTCTGGATCTCAGGCGCACTTGCCAAAAAGATCGCGGAGAGCCACGGGGAACTTAAAGAAGTCATCGCCACCAAAATTGCAGAAAAGAAGGTTGGTATCGTCGGCGGCGAGTGGATCGAAGGCCCGCTGAACTTGCTCGACCCTGAATCGGTGCTCGCCAACTTTCAGCGGGGGCACGAAGCATACCAGCAAGCATTCGGCGCTTCCCCCAAGGTTTTTGGTCGCCGCCGATTTGGTATGACGGCCTTTCTTCCTCAGATCCTTCGCGGCCTCGGATATGTCGGCGCGATCCATGCCACCCTCGACGAAGGTAAACTACCGGTCAGCAATCAAGGAAAAGCTCGTTGGGAGGGAGTCGACGGCTCGACGGTCGATGCCCTGGCCAAGTTCCCCTTGGATGCCACCAAACCCGAGACTTTCCTCTCTCTCTTCTCCAAGCTCGGCGAAGCGATGGATGGAGAGCACGTTGCTACGCTTGCATTCGCCCATTGGCCACAGATTACTTCCCCCTGGTATGAAGACTTGAAGACGATTGCCCGTTATGGCAACAGCTTGGGCGAATTCGTTACGGTCGAACATTACTTCGAGGAAACCGACACGGCGACTTACCACGGAAACTTCAAACCGGAAGACTATCGAACCCCTTGGCTCAAGCAGTCGATCGTTCGTCGCCAGCCAGGTCCCGTCTCGCAGCATGCCCAGCGCGAGCAGTTCAACGCCCAGCTGGAAGCTGCGGGTAAGCTTCAGGCGTTTGCCGATTTGATGTCAGGCTCAACAAAAGCATATTCCCACCTAGAGCGATCGCTGCAAGACCCCGCCAACCCAGGCCAAGACCAAACCGAAGAAGTTGAAAGTTTGGTTGCTTCGGCAAGTCGAGACCTTGCAGCAGCTCTCCCACGTCTTGAGCAATCAACACAAAAGGGCTACCTCAGCTTAAATACGTTGAACTCGGCCAGTACACGTGGGGTTTTCGTTTCGCAGCTGCCTGATCTTCCCGCCGGAGGCGAACCTGTGATTGCCAGCGGCCATGATAGCAAACGTAAGTTTGCCGCGATCGAAGTGCCTGGCTGTGGGTATGCCTGGATCACGGGAGACGCCAAGGGAAGTGCTGGCAAGCAGAAAGCACTCCTCGATGGGCACGTTCTGCGGAACGAGTTCATGGAAGTGCATATTCATCCCGAAACAGGGGGCATCAAGTCGATCTACGACTACAAAACCAGGGGCAACCGCTTGTCACAGCAACTGTCTCTGCGAATGCCAGGCAAGAAGCAAGCAACGGGGGAACGCTATCTTGGCCCGGATGCTTCGGTGATTTACAGTCAAATGAAAGTCACCCAGATTGATCCCGCCACGAGTTCCGCGGCCATGGGTGAGATCCATACTCGGGGCAATATCATTGGGGAAGAGCACGAAGTGATGGCTACCTACAAGCAAACCTATCGCTTGTGGCGTGCCTCACGGGTGCTGGAAATCGATATCGAAATCGAACCCCAGGTAGACCCCAAATCGCTCCCGTGGGATTCCCACTACTGTTGCCGCCTGGCTTGGGGGGATGAAACGGCCCTGACATATCACGATGTTCAATGGGTCCGCACACGCTGCAGCGGTCGGCGAATTGAGGCCTCCAATTATGTCGAGATCAATGCTTCGCACGGGAAAACGACACTCCTGACGGCCGGTATTCCGTTTCACTTGCGTAACCATGGGCACATGCTCGATACCATTTTGATTCCGCACGGCGAAACTGAGCGAAAGTTCCGTCTTGGGATCGGGCTCGATCTTCCCTACTCGCTGCCAGCAGCCCGTGAATTCATGTATCAACCGCAGCCAGTGTTTGAATCGGCGGCGATGCCTGCGCCGGGTACTACCTCATGGATGTTCCATCTGGAAGCCAAGAACGTCATTCTGACGAGCCTGAAATCGTTGACCAACGAAAGCGGGGAAGTCATCGGCTTTACGACAAAGATCCTGGAAACCGAAGGACGCAATGCGAAGGGGGCTTTACGCTGCTTTCGTAAAGTAGGCGAAGCACACCTGTGCGATTTTCAGGGCAATCGTATCTCAAAGTGCCAGGTCGAAGATGATCGCATCAACTTCCAGCTCGCACCCGGTCAATGGTATCCACTGGAAGTACGTTG
Organism: Blastopirellula marina; assembly: GCF_002967715.1. Taxonomy (NCBI): domain Bacteria; kingdom Pseudomonadati; phylum Planctomycetota; class Planctomycetia; order Pirellulales; family Pirellulaceae; genus Blastopirellula; species Blastopirellula marina. The sequence goes on along the minus strand of NZ_PUIA01000014.1, from coordinate 35,896 downwards.
GGACTAATTCACGAATGATTATCATGACTCAGCGGCCCTAGGTGACACGCTGAGACAGTTATCTATAGCTTCTCCAGCATCACAACGAATAATGCCCCAGCCGCTTCTTGAATGCGATTGGCATTGGCTTCTCCATAATTTTGGCTGGCTGCATCGAGTGCTGGCACTAGTTCGGTCAGCATGCGTGCCACCTTGCGGGGTACTTCCTCGCTAGCAGGGAAGTGATCGCAGAACGCTTCCACGTGATGTACAAGCTCGGTCAGGTCTTCCGGCGCAAAAGGCTCTCCTTTCTCGAGAATCTCGAGTAATTCGCTCGCATGTTGCATCAATTGTTCGGCCGTATCCATCGCGTTGGTCACCTGAAAATCGCTATCAGTGATAGCCCCAAGAAGTAAAACTTTGCGGGTCGCACAATTTCTTCAAAGTTTGCCGGTTAGGAGGACGATAACCCTTGTACTGAGTTTTCTCATCCCGGTGCGCTTGCGAACCGCAACGAGGAGATTCAGGCCCGGGGGGGCCGAGACAAACGAATTGATCGAGCTGACCAAGATGGTTCAGCCGGTCATCCTACTACCAGCGATTTACTTCTTCCGAAGTGTCGTGCACAAGGACGTGCACGCTACGCATCAGGACTCGGTATCCCATGAAAACCCAGTTCCATCAAGCCTGGATGCTCGTGCTCATCGGCACGGTGATTTTCACCGGTTGCCAGCCGACTCAACCGTTTTACTTCAAAGAGTCAGGCGATTTGAGCCTCTACCTCGATAAGGCTACCGACATCGAATACCCCGATGTCGATCATGCCCGACTCTACGAGGTGGATAACACCGAGGCACCGTTCACGATTTCCGACCCATTTGAAATGGATGAGTCGAGAATCTGGAATCTCAGCCTCGAGGAAGCGGTAGCCAACTCGCTGAAAAACAGCAAGGCAATTCGCACTGCTGGCGGTAACGCCGTGTTCCGGGTCATTCCGGGCACGACGCTCACCTCGCAGGCAATTCCTACCAACCTGATCACGCGAAACGACGGCACGCCGACGATCTACGATCCGGCACTCGTTTCTTCCGATCCACAGTTCGGTGTCGAAGGAGCTTTGAGCGAATTCGATGCACAGCTGAACGCCAGCTTCAACTGGGATCGTATCGATCGCCCACAGAACTTCGCCACCGGCAACCCGTTCTTCCTTTCCCAGTTCGGACAGAACCTGGCCACCGCCAACGTCGAACTGACCAAGAAGGCTGCAACCGGTACCCAGTGGTCTTTGCGACAAAACAACACTTACGACTACAACAACCGCGGCAGCTTGATCTATCCAAGCTCGTGGTTGGCCAACGTTGAAATGGAAGCTCGTCACCCGTTGCTTCGTGGAAGTGGTGTCCAGGTTAACCGCGTCAACGTGATGCTGGCCCGCATTCGGGAAGACGTCAGTATCGCTGATTTTGAAACCAACATCCGCAACCTGGTCTCTGACGTTGAAGAATCGTATTGGCAGCTCTACTTCGCTTACCACAACCTCGAAGCCGCCAAAACCGGACGCGACAGTGCCCTGGTTACCTGGCGACGAGTTCACGCCCTGATGGTCAATGGTGCTGAAGGGGGTGAAGCTGAAAAGGAAGCCCAGGCCCGTCAGCAATACTTCGAGTTCCGCAGCCGTACCGAAGGTGCCCTGCGTGACCTTTACAAAGCAGAAGGCAGCCTTCGCTACTTCATGGGTCTGGCCGCAACCGATGGCCGTCTGGTTCGTCCGACTTCGGAACCAACCGACGCCTGGGTAGCATTCGACTGGTTCCAGATTCACGACGAAGCCCTGTCGCGTAGCCCGGAACTGCGTCGTCAGTCCTGGCGAATCAAGCAGCGTGAGATCGAAATGATCACCGCTCGTAACCAGCTTCTGCCACAGATGGATGCAGTCGCCTTGTATCGCTTCCTGGGTCTGGGTGACCAGCTCATCAGCGGTAACCGCGACGGCAAGAACTTCAACGAAATCAACAGCAAGGCCTGGGACGTGCTCACCGAAGGGGACTACCAGGAATACACGCTGGGCTTGGAATTCTCGATGCCGATCGGCTTCCGCCAGGAACTGGCCGGTGTGCGAAACGTTCAACTGCAGATCGCTCGCGAGAAAGCAGTTATGGAAGACATGGAACTGGAAGTCTCTCACCTGTTGACTGACACCATCCGCGACCTGGACTCGAACTACAGCCTGGTGCAGACGAACCTGAACCGCTTGATTGCGGCTGATAAGGAAGTTGACTCGGTGCAAGCCGCTTACGATGCTGGTACCGTAACGCTCGACCTGTTGCTCGACGCCCAACGACGTCGCAGCGACGCTCAGATCGCCTACTTCCAGGCCCTGATCGAGTACAACATCGCCATCAAGGACGTTCACCTGCGAAAGGGTAGCTTGCTCGACTACAACGGCGTGTTCCTCTCGGAAGGACCATGGCCAGAAAAGGCTTACTTCGACGCCCAGGGCCATGCCCGACGCCGCTCGGCCAGCCACTATGTCGACTACGGCTACACACGACCAGCTGTGATCAGCCGAGGAAGCGTACCACAAGGCGGCATCAGCCACGGCCACGTCGAGGAAGGCACGATCATCTACGAAGGGGATGTCCCAACCGAAGGTGAAGTGATCAACACGCCAACACCGGCCAAGATACCAACCTCGCTCGACGCCGTCAGCCTAGAGCCACCGACGGAAACCAAAGTCGCCGGTAAGCCAGCCCAATCGAAAAGTGAACTCGATTGGAATAAACTGGGGCTGAACGAACTGGTTTCGGAAGTTCGTCAATCGAAGAGTACCCCGCAACCGACATCCGCCCCCAAGCTGATGTCGAGCCGGGTCGTGAAATCGGTCTCTCATGAATCTGGCCAAAATCCAACGCCTGCTAAAACTACTGCAACTGCTTCAGGGTGGCAGGCCGCAAAACGTTAACTCGATGTCAGATGCGTGCGGCGTGAGTCGTCGTACTATCTTTCGAGACCTGGAAACATTGCGAGCGGCCGGCGTGCCGCTCGCTTTCGATTCGAATGGGCAACGTTTCCATATTCCGGAAACTTACTTTCTCGCCCCGACCAATCTCAGCTCTGAAGAAGCGCTCTCGGTTATGGTCCTCTGCCATGAACTAGGTGACGGAACAGGACTTCCCTACTACTCATCCGCACGTCGCGCAGCCACCAAGCTCGAGAATAGCCTGCCAGAGCATATGAAGCGGCAGCTCCGCGAGATCTCCAGCTCTGTCGAGATCAAGCTCAACCCGGTCCACCAACCCGAAGAGGCCCAGTCAGCCTATCAGTCGCTGGTCGACGCCTCGGGTCATCGCCAGAACGTCCGCATCAAGTATCGCAGTATCTTCGACGGGGATGTCATTCAAACCAAACTTTCGCCTTACAAGCTGCTTTTCAGCCGGCATAGCTGGTATGTGATTGGCCGTAGTTCGATTCATCGCGCCGTGCGAACGTTCAAGGTCAACCGAATCGAACATATTGAAACACTCGACGAACCTTTCGAAATCCCCCAAAACTTCCAGGTCGATCGCTTTTTGCGAAATGCCTGGCATATGATCCCCGAGCCGGGGCCCGATCAGCACATCATCATCCGCTTCGACCCATTGGTCGCCCAGAACGTTGCCGAAGTGCAGTGGCATAAGACGCAAGAGATTCACTGGAATGGCGATGGCAGCATCAATTTCGAGGTGACGGTAAGTGGCATTCGTGAGATCAGTTGGTGGGTCTTGGGGTACGGCAGCCGGGCCACCGTGCTTCAGCCACAATCGCTGCGCGAGCTGATCGTCCAGCACGCGCAAAAGATTGTCGAGAACCACACCTCGCAGTCCCCTACGGAACACATAACTTAGGTGCCTGACGTCGCTATCGCTCCTGCCATCGATCGATGCGATAGCGATCCCAACAAGTGGAAAACACTAATCCAGCGTGTTATTCTGGGACATCCGAATCTGACCGGCTGCAGCCCCTTCCCTTCTGAGACCCACCATGAAACTCATCCCTTCACCAGCCTGCCTGTTCGCTCTCTGCGCCACCTTGTCACTCGCCTCTTCAGGATTGGCCCAAGAGAAGCCTGTTAGCTCGATCGCCTCGGCAGTACAGCCGTTCGTCGAGGATCAAGAATTGGCCGGAGCGGTGATGCTGGTCGCTAATAAGGACAAGGTGCTGTATGAAGGGGCAGTCGGTTTCGCAAATATCGGTGACGACAAGAAGATGCAAACCGATTCGATGTTCTGGATCGCCTCGCAGTCGAAACCAATTACAGCCGCCGCGCTGATGATGCTGGTCGACGAAGGGAAAGTCAACGTCAACGACCCAGTCGAAAAGTATCTGCCGGAATTCAAAGGGCAAATGGTCATTGCCGAGAAAGATGACCACCACATCCTGCTAAAGAAGCCGCAGCACCCGATTACAGTCGCTAACGTAATATCCCACACCAGCGGTCTGCCGTTCGCTTCGCGAATCGAAACACCGACGCTCGACCGACTTCCCCTGGCCGATCGCGTTCGCAGCTACGCCATGACACCGCTTGAATTCGAGCCTGACACTAAGTACCAGTACAGTAACGCCGGCATCAATACGGCCGCGAGAATTATCGAGGTCGTGAGCGGCCAGCCATTCGAAACGTTTCTGCAAGAACGTTTGTTCACACCATTGGGAATGAAAGAAGCTACCTTCTGGCCAACCGAAGAGCAGGCCGCCCGGATCGCCCTTGCCTATAAGCCTGGCGCTGGTGGAAATGACCTGGAAGCAACGACGATCGTGCAGCTTCAGTACCCCTTAACCGAACACAAAGATCGCTACCCAATGCCAGCCGGTGGGCTGTTTGCCACGGCGGAAGACCTGTCGAGGTTCTATCGAATGCTGGCCAATGGTGGCGAGCTTGATGGCCGCCGATACCTGTCCGAGGAAGCGGTAGCCACGATGACCAGCAAGCAAACCGGTGACCTGCCGAATCAGTACGGCTTCGGCTTTTCTACGGGCGATCGCGTTGGGCACGGTGGTGCTTACTCGACCAACTCTTACCTCGACAAAAAGCAAGGGCTGATCCTGGTCTGGCTGGTGCAACACGCAGGCTTCCCTGGCAAAGGTGCTCAGGCCCAAGAGGCATTCCGCCGAGCAGCGATTGAGCAATTTGGCAATCCATAGCAGGAACCGCCCCCTCCAAGTGGCAGTGCAGGCAGTCTCTGGCTGGCTATGCTTTGCCGTGGGGCCCTGCTCCCGTACAATCCTAGCCATGACCAATTCGCAAACAATTCGCCCCCTTTTCATCTCTTTCGATGGTATCGATGGGGCTGGAAAATCGACGCAGCGCGATCTGCTCACCCAATGGCTGAAGGATAACGGACACGACGTCGTCTTGTGCCGCGATCCTGGTACCACCGAAGCAGGCGAGCGCGTGCGCGACCTGCTGCTGCATCGCAAAGAGCTTGATCTGCATCCGCGAACCGAGATGCTGCTGTACATGGCCGCCCGGGCACAGCTTGTCGATGACGTCATTCGCCCGGCAATCGCCTCCGGCAAAACGGTCCTGTGCGATCGTTACCTGTTAGCCAATATCGCCTACCAAGGTTATGCGTCAGGAATCGACCTGGAAGACGTCCGCAATGTGGGAAAAGTAACGGTCGACCGCGTGATGCCTGACCTGACCATCTTGCTCGATCTGCCGGAAGACATCGCGTTCCCCCGGCTAGGCAAAAACCTGGATCGCATGGAAGCCAAGGGAGTCGCTTTCATGCACCGCGTGCGAGAAGGCTTCCTCAAAGAGGCCGAGATTTATCCGCATGTGTCGGTCATCGACGCGACCCAGGAAATCGACACGATCCAAATGGCCATCCGCGAAGCTGTTACGCTGCGAATTAAGGAGTTGGCGAAATGAACTGGGACGACGTGCTAGGGCACGATCGCATCCGAGAGATGTTCGCTACGGCCCTTACCAAGAATCGGCTTGCTAGTACGTTTCTCTTTGTCGGGCCGGCTGCCATTGGCAAACGCAAATTCGCACTGATGTTAGCCAAAACGCTGCTCTGTCAAAATGTGCCGGCCTACCACATGCATCCCTGCGGCAATTGCGAGGATTGCAAACAGGTCGATGCCTTAACACACCCAGACCTGCTAACCGTTTCCAGACCGAAAGATAAAACGCGTATTCCTGTCGAACTGCTGATTGGCGATGGACAACACCGGATGGAATCGGGGCTTTGCCACGATATCGCCATGCGTCCCTTTCGCGGACAGCGCAAAGTGGCCATTCTGGATGATGCTGACGACTTGAACCAGGAAGGGGCCAACTGCCTGCTCAAAACACTCGAAGAACCGCCGGTCGATAGCGTGATCATACTGATCAGTCAAAGCGAACAGCGGCAATTACCTACGATTCGTTCGCGCTGCCAGATCATTCGCTTCGCCCCGCTACCGGATGAGATTGTTTCGAATCTCCTGCTCGAACTCCAATGGGTGGCCGACAAGTCGGAAGCGGACAAGCTCGCCAGGCAAAGCAAAGGAAGCCTGGCCCGGGCAGATCAACTGCGCGATGAGGCCCTGCAAGGTATCGCCGAGGTTCTGCTGTCGACGCTTTCCAAACGCGATTTCCATAGCGTGCAAATGGCGAAGGACGTCTCCGATTATCTGACCAAGATGGGAGACGATGCCCCGAAAAAGCGTGAGGCTCTTTCTCACCTGATCGAACTGGCCGCCGACTTCTACCGCAACCAACTGGTCTATCTCACCAAGCTAGGAACCGAAGAAGCTTCGACCAATCCTGAAATTCGCTCGGCATTTATGGCCATACCAGCGGGGCTCGATGGAGCCGCCGCCTGCCTGGAACGGTGCTCGGAAGCCGAAATTCAGCTCGATGGCAACGCGAACATCGCGACCCTGGTCGAAGCCTGGCTGGACGATCTGGCGACGACAGCTCGAACAGGCTTCATCGAGACGCTCTAAGTCTCTTGTTCTTCCCCACGGACAAATTCAACAAGAACAAAAAAGAGCCCCGTCCGAGGACGAAGGCTCTTTCCAATCGTTCTGAATTGTGGTCCCGGCGATTAACGCTTCGAGAACTGAGTACCACGACGGGCACCGTGCAGACCGTACTTCTTACGTTCCTTCATACGGCTGTCACGCGTCAGATGACCGTTATCCTTCAACTGGTGACCAACACCGGCGTCCATACTCAGCAGAGCACGGCCCAAGCCCATGCGGCACGCACCCGACTGACCGGTTGGACCGCCACCGGTAACCAGAATGCGGACGTCGATTTTGCCTTCGTAACCGCTATCGCGGATCGGAGCCATGACAGCATTCTGATCTTGTTCGTGCGGGAAGTATTCGCTCAGCTCGCGGTCATTGATGGTGATCTTGCCGCTGCCCGCCTTAACGCGAACGCGAGCAACACCCGACTTACGACGACCCGTGCCGAGGTGTTCACCCGTCTTGGGGTCAGTCTTTACAACGTGCTCGACGGGTGCTGGGGTAGCTTCAACCGTTTCGGTTGTCGTGGTTGCTACGGCAGTGTCTTCGGTTTGAGGATCCGCAGTCGACATAACTTGCTATCTCTTGACCAGATGAATTGGGGGAAAATCGGAAAACGCTTTTGGGAAATAACACCCTTAGCTGCTGGAATTACTTACGCTTCTTCTGGCGAACCTGACCCAGGCCTTCCAGCTTTTCCGGGTTTTGAGCTTGATGATTGTGTTCGGGGCCGACGAAGATCTTCAGCTTCTCGAGCATCTTGGTGGCCAGCTTGTTCTTAGGAAGCATGCGACGAACAGCTTCGCGAAGAATCTGATCGGGATGGGCTTCCAATCGTTCTTCGGCTGATTCGCTACGCTGACGCGTGTAACCGGTGTACCAGGTGTAACGCTTCTGTTCCCACTTGCTGCCGGTGAATTTCACCTTCTCAGCATTGACGACAATGACGAAGTCGCCGGTATCAACGTGCGGGGTGTAGGTCGGGCGATGCTTGCCCATCAGACGCACGGCGATGTCACTGGCCAAACGCCCGACGATTTGGTCTTCGCCGTCGACGAGCCACCATTTCTGTTCGACTTGTCCTGGTTTGGCTTGATAAGTTTTGGTCGTCATCGTTTTGTTAATTTCACTACTGGGGCCCAAGCCGGCATCCAGCTTCATCGCTGGGTGGCTCGAACCACAAAAACCGCGTGGCTTTCGTAACCTAAGTCCCCAAAAGGCCTTACACTTACTGTCGGCATCCTGTGGGAAATTAGAAACACGTATCTTACCGTGGTCTCTGAAACCCCACAAGGGACCGGATTAAGAAAATGACATGGTTATTGAACGAGTCACCACCTGAGTCCACATTACGACGGTCACCTCACAACTGACAGCCGGCGTCTATCTTCTCTAACGCTAAGAACTTCTCACCCCGCGCATATCTCTCGAACAGATGGGCAATCTCAGGGTTCACAACGCCCCGGGGGTGTGGGACAATTCCGCTATGACGCTCGCGCCTAGCGGAATGCCGCCAGCCTGGAGTGACCTAGAACACCATCCAGGCTTGGCAATGACGGATCGTTGATAGACACCAAGTGCTCCCGAGAAAGGCCGACCATGATAGTTGCCGTCGTGCGCGAAAACTTTCCAGGCGAACAACGTGTTGCCTTAGTGCCAGGCTCCGTCCCGAATCTCATAAAGGCCGGAGCGACCGTTCTAATCGAAAAAGGTGCTGGCACTGCCGCTGGATTTCCCGATCAGTTGTACCTGGACAAAGGTGCCCAACTGATCGAAAGCCGCCAGGAAGCTTTCCAGAAAGCAGACGTTATCTTCCAGGTCCGCAGCTACGGAGCCAATCCCGATGCTGGCAAGGCCGATCTCGATTTCATGAAGCCTGGGCAAATCGTCATAGGGATGGCCGATCCTCTAGGCAACCTGACTGCCATTCAGGAAGTCGCCACTCGCCAGGCCAGGCTCTTCGCTCTCGAGATGATTCCGCGAATCACCCGTGCCCAGAGCATGGACGTGCTTTCGTCACAAGCGACGATCGCCGGCTACCGAGCAGTTTTACTGGCGGCCATTCACCTGCCGAAAATGTACCCGATGTTAATGACCGCCGCGGGAACGCTTTCGCCTGCCCGCGTTTTCGTGATCGGGGCAGGCGTGGCTGGCCTTCAAGCGATTGCTACGGCAAAGCGACTGGGCGCGGTTGTAACGGCCTACGATGTTCGCCCCGAGGCCAAAGAACAGATTGAAAGTCTCGGTGCCAAGTGCGCTCTGCTTCAGCTCGAATCGGAAGGAGCCCAGGACAAAGGAGGCTACGCGAAAGACCTCGGGGAAGAGTTCTATACGAAACAACGAGAATTCATGGGCCAGATTTGCTCGGAAAGTGACGTCGTTATCACCACCGCGGCGATCCCTGGACGCAAGTCTCCGCTGCTGGTCACTACTGACGGCATCAAGCGGATGGCCCCCGGAAGCGTCGCCATCGACTTGGCAGCCGAGCGGGGAGGGAACATCGAACCAAGTGAACCGGACCAAGCGGTTACCCTGGATGGAATCACGATTCTGGGGCCGACGAACCTGGCCAGTGAAATCCCCAATCACGCCAGCCAGATGTTTTCGCACAACATCACCAAGTTTCTGCTGAATATGGTGAAAGACAAGCAGCTTCACGTGAACATGGACGACGAAATTGTGGCCGGCACAATCGCAACCAGTGATGGAGAAGTTGTCAATGGTCGCTTGCGTGAAATGCTGAACTTGCCTCCCCTTTCACCGCCACCTCCTCCCGATGCAGAACCGACGCCAGAATCTACCGAACAGGAGAAACCCAATGATTCGTAACCTACTGGTTCTGTGCGCGGCACTCTTACTTGTGGGCAGCCTGGGATTACATGCATCCATCGCCCAAGAGGGCAATGAGACCATCAATACCGATCCAAAGGAAGCCGTTCCCACAACCCAGGAGGAACCTCTCAAGCAGGCAACGCCTGCGACCACCAACGAGGAAAACAGCAAAGAAGAAGCCGCGACCAGCCCCAAGTACACCAAGTGGACGGCACTGGTTGGCAGTATCACGATTTTTGTGCTGGCCGTGTTCGTTGGCTTCGAGATTATCACCAAGGTGCCGCCGACACTGCATACGCCCCTCATGTCTGGCTCGAACGCAATCTCGGGGATTTCCATCGTAGGTGCGCTGCTGGCAACCGCCTTACAGGAGAACTGGTTCGCATCCTTTCTGGGATTGCTGGCCATCATCATGGCAACGGTCAACGTGGTCGGTGGTTACATGGTGACTCACCGGATGCTGGCGATGTTTCAAAAGCGTTAGAAGAGATGTCGGAGGGCATGCCCTTGGGTGGGCACCTGCCAATGTGGTCGGACTTTAGCAACAAGAAGGAGCAGCCGTGCTCGACTCCCACATCATCGTGAACCTGGTTTACCTGGCGGCTGCCGTCATGTTCATCTTCGGCTTGAAGATGATGGCCCACCCCCGCACGGCCGTTCGCGGCAATCTGATCAGCAGCATTGCCATGCTTGTCGCCGTGATTGTGACCGCCTGGCTGGTGTTCGACGACGGACGAGCGTCTTGGGTCGGCTGGTTATTGATTGCACTGGGATTGATTATTGGTAGTGGGATCGGCATTTTTCTGGCCATTAAGGTCGAGATGACCCAGATGCCGCAACTGGTCGCCCTGTTCAATGGCCTGGGTGGCGGGGCGTCGGTGCTTGTCGCTGGTGCCGAGTTGATCGGACTTACCGATGCCAAGGCGACAGCGGATGTCATGCTCGCGATTGGCATCTCAGGTCTCATCGGCACAGTTACGTTCTGGGGCTCGCTGGTGGCATTCGGCAAGCTGCAAGAGATCGACTTTTTCGAGAAACCACTTCCTATCCCCGCCCCTCAAGCTTTCAACGCTGTGCTGGCAGTCGTGCTCTTTATTCTTGTGGTCATTATGGCCTCTACCGGAATGGGCTGGCCTTTTATCTTCGTTTTCATCTGCGCCACCGTCCTTGGATTTACGTTGGTTATGCCCATTGGCGGAGCGGACATGCCGGTCGTGATCGCCCTTTTGAATAGCTACTCCGGGCTGGCCGCAGCAGCAACAGGCTTCGTTATCGACAACAACGTGCTGATTATCTCCGGCTCGCTGGTCGGGGCTTCCGGGATCATTCTGACGCAAATCATGTGCAAAGCGATGAACCGTTCCCTGGTCAACGTCTTATTCGCCACCATGCAAGGGGGCAGTGGCCCGGCTGGTTCAAACGACGAACTTTATGCCACGGTTCGTTCCACTTCGGCGGATGATATTGCCATCATCCTGGATAGTGCTCAACGCGTTGTGTTCGTTCCCGGATATGGGCTGGCCGTTGCCCAAGCCCAACATGCCGTGCGGGACCTGGCCAACCTGCTGAAAGATAAAGGCATCGCGGTCGAGTACGCGATTCACCCCGTGGCCGGTCGCATGCCAGGACATATGAACGTTCTCCTGGCCGAGGCAGACGTTCCTTATGACCAGCTAAAAGAAATGGATGAGATCAATCCCACCATGGGGCAGGTCGACGTAGCAATTGTGATCGGGGCCAACGATGTGGTAAACCCGCTGGCCAACACAGACCCCAATAGCCCCATTGCTGGCATGCCCATCATTGAGGTCGACAAGGCTCGCACTGTGATTGTCATCAAACGCAGCCTTAGCCCTGGCTTCGCTAAAATCCCCAACCCGCTGTTCGCTGCGGAGAACACGCTCATGTTCTTCGCCGACGGCAAGAAAGCGGTGCTCGATATCGTCGGCGCGGTGAAAGAGCTTTAAGGTCTCGTCTATCCAGCGGCCTGCAGTTGAAATTCCGATTCACTCCAACTCGGAAGAATCTCAGCCACCCCTTCAATCACGCCCCACTGACTGCCGTACCATCGTTCGACTTGCAACCATTCTTCCGCTGGCACCTCTCGTAAACAGGCCAACCATCGTCCAGGATGCGAACCTTCAATTGCGGCGACACGCCGACAACCTTCTACATTGCGGTCCGACAGTTCACCCTCGCTGCAGTATTGTCCCCAGGTAATAACGCCGACACTTGAGCGAACCGAGATGCGAAACAGGCCATCGCATAGTACGTCCGTCATTTCACGCGTGCCCAGTAAGCGATGCCGTGTCGAGGGGCGTTCAAATGCACAGTTCGCACTCGGTTCCCACAAATGATTGGTTGAAAACCACACGGCAGGCATTCCGCCTGGTGCCCATCGCGGCGTTTGTGGCTTGAGCATGCCGCTTTCAAAGATTGCGTCGATATGTCGCCCAGTCGTGTAATGCCAAAACATGTCCTTTACTCCTTCATACCATCAGCAAGACCACTGATCTGATGTTCAGTGATCATGCGGACACGTTAGGTCATCGGTATTGCAGGTTTAGTGAAAGCTTCAGGAAGCACATGGTCAAAAAATGGCCGCGCCAACGGCACTGTTCTCCCAGCCTGCATATTCGGAACACGAGTCCGAGAAACTGCGAAGACTAGCTAATGTGTAGCGACAAGGGTGACGATTCGAATACTAGGCGGTGATGGATACCGCCGCGACGAATTTGCGCCATCGAGGAGGATGGTTAAGGATTTGTCACCCCAGGTCACGGATGAAGAAATGACTTCCGAAACTTCAGTACGTGGCCCATTCAATGCCCCGACAGATTCCCAACTATTTGCGAGTCCACCGCGAAGAGTCGCACGCCAGTGAACCCATCCGGCAAGAAGCCTATCCAGGGTTGTCGAAGATCTCTGAAGCACTGGCCGACTTAACCGGATTCGGACTCGCCCTTCGCGAAGAACCTTCCACCAAAAAGGGGAAACGCATGTCGCAGCAACATGTGACTCGGGGCGGAAAAATGTCCAGGCTCGAACTCCATTCGCACGAAGGATCCAAGCCACAAACGACCGGCGAAGCCGCAGTGCTGGAAAATCTCGGCGGCCTGGCTGGCGGTCTGGAATTCCTGCTGGCCGAGATCGACCGACTTCGCGTCGCCGTCCGCCAGCGAGAAGCGGAACTCGCCACACACATTCCTGTAGTAGCTCACCCAGCCGTCGACCACCTGGCCGATCGCCTTGAAGCAGCACTCGCTTCGGCAGTCGAAGTCACGGGGGCAAATTCCGCCGGACTTTACGTGCTGGATGACGCCACGAGTGAACTCAAGCTTCGAGCTGCCCATAACCTGCCGCAAAGCCGACTGCTCGATCCGCCACGGCAACTTGAAGGCAGTCTGGCCGACCTGGAAGCCTTGTCCGGTAACGCTGTCGTTCTGGAAGACACGAAACTTCTTCCCCACTGGCCATGCCCTGAAGATGTTCCGTCTGCGGTCTGCATTCCTGTTGCCACATCGACGACGCCGCTGGGCACCTTGTGGATATTCTCCGACGATGCTCGCGACTTTAGCGATCGCGAAACCAATCTTCTGGAAATCATCGCTGGCAAGCTAGCCGTCGACCTGGAACGCGATCAACTGATTGCCGAACGCCGCTCGACCCAAAAACTTGCCCGACAAAAGAGCCAAATTGCCGATCGCCAAAAGGCTCAGCTACCCAACGTGAAACCGCTGGTCGAAGGCTGGGATGTTTCTGCCTGGACACAGCAGGGCAAAGAAATGGGAGGGGACTTCCATGACTGGGCCGTGATCGAAGATGGCAAGCTGGCAATCTTCGTGGGCGACGCCATGGACGACAATTTCGACGCGGTGATGACATCGACCAGCCTGGCTACCGCCGTGAAAGCCAATTGCCGGATAGCCCATACGGCCGAAGTGATGCTCGACCGCGTGAATCGCACCTTCTGGGCCGCATCGGCCGGCGATCACTTCGCCTCGCTCGCCTACGCCATTTTCGACCCTATGCTCGGCACTATGGAAGCCGGCTCGTGCGGTCACGTCCAGGGATTTGCCTTCAAGCAGAACTCGGTACGCCCTTTGTGGAACAACTCGTGGCCTTTGGGAAGCGGACCTGAAGTCGAGCCGGAATTGGCCACCGCAATGCTCCAACCGGGCGAGGTCATGGCCCTGCTCTCTTCCGGGCTTACGGAAACACTTCGCGAACTGGACGGCAAAAACTGGCAGGCCAAGTTCTGCGACCTGGTGGTCCGCCACCTGGATTTGCCTTCGGACCGGATCCTCCGGGCCGTTCAAGAACGACTCAATCGCGCGGCCACGCCGGTGTCGCTCGACAAAACGCTTGTTTTCGTTAAACGTAAAGAGGACAACTAGTTCGCGTGAACCTCTTCAGGTCTTGGGTGTCCCCCACTTGACCTTTCAAGGCTTTTGCGTAGACTGCTTTGTTTGGCGAAAAGCCGAAAATGTGGGCTCGTGGCGGAATTGGCAGACGCGCTAGGTTGAGGGCCTAGTGTCCGCTTTAGGACGTGCTGGTTCGACTCCAGTCGGGCCCACTTGAACGAGGACTTGCGATTCAATTCGCAGGTCCTTTTTTCATGCGCTGATCTATAGAAGCGATGATCCGCCAGAAGCAGCCTGGGACGATCCTGCTTTGATAACGGCCTGGACGTATTTGGCCACCATGTCTGGCTCGACACCGGCGTGCTGGCCGATGTCGCGGATCACCTTTTCCATGTCCTGCCCGGCTTTGAACCGAGTCAGAATAATCGGCAGATACGATTCGACCTGCTTCACGATTCGCTTGGTGAGCAAACCTGAATCAGTCAATTTGGGACCTTCCCCTCTCTTTGCCTTTTTGAGCGGGGGGAGTTTGAACTCTGACATGGTTAATTCGCCGTCGACAGAAATGCTGACTTACTGTGTGCTCTATCGTAACACGACCGAAATGAGAAATCAGCTTGCGAGGCGATAATTTCGCTAAGCAGCCCGGCGAACATCGTCCGCATGACGCTCTGGGTAAGCAAAACCCGTTTGGGAATCGTTCCAGCGGCGAAGTGCGACAGCGACCAAGTGACCGCCGAAGGCAACCGAAAGCTTCAGTGCATGCTGGATTTTCCTTTCCCGACCAACCAGTGGAACGCAGTCCATATCGACCTCAGGGTCGATACTGCGAAGATTGGATGTCGGAGGAACAAAGCCGTCGCGAAGTGCGAGCGCTGTCATGGCGAGTTCGATACTGCCCGAGGCGTTCAACGAGTGACCAACCATTGACTTGATACTGCTGGCACAAAGCCGATTGGTAAACGGGCCGAACGCGGCACGAATGCCACGCGCTTCGTTGACATCGTTCTGCTGGGTACCGGTACCATGGCAATTGATGTAGTCGACGTCGCGCGGACCCAAGTCGCTTGACTTCAGGGTAATACGCAGCAGCCGCTCCAAGGCGTCGCTCTGCATATCGATCCCGGTCACGTGATGTGCTTCGGCCAACATGCGGCAACCGAGCACCTCGGAGTAGATCTTGGCCCCACGCGCCAAAGCGTGACTGAGCCGTTCGACCACAAACATGGCCGATCCTTCACCAATGACAAAGCCATTGCGGGTTTTGTCGAAGGGACGACAGGCATGAACGGGATCGGCATCGTCCGACAAGACCCGCATCTTGCGGAAGCCTGCGACAAAAAGTGGATCGATCGCTTCGGCACTGCCTGCCAACGCAATATCACACTGACGATCACGGATCGCACGGACCGCACAGCCAAGCTCCACCAATCCACTGGCGCAAGCCGTCGAGTGCGAAAGCCTCGGGCCATCCAGGCCAAATGCATGAGCCACATGATAGGACGGCGTGCAAGGAAAGAACTGTTCGTGAGGAAGTCCACCGGCGACCGGCCAAGTCTTACCCGGCAGATCTAGCACATTGAAAATGGACCGAGCGTCACCCATACCGGCACTTACCGCGCAGCCGAAACGAGTTCGATCGATGTTATCCAGGTCGACTTGTGCGTCTTTGAGTGCTTCGGCGGCGGCAATTTCGTTGAGCGTGAGAATCTTCAGCCGGGGTTCGTAACCTTCAGGCAGATCGACCGGGGCCCCCAGAACCAGATTGTCTTCAATGGGAGAAATGCCGGTCATGCGGCGAATTCCGCACTTTCCGCGCTGAATCGACGCCCACGTCGATTCTCGGTCCTTTCCGACCGATGTGATAAGTCCGATTCCGGTAATGACAACCGGATCTTTTGCGTCTTCTTTGGTCACGTTGCGTATTCCAACCGCTCGAGTGCCATAGCTGCCTCGCCGCTTGATCTCCCTATCGAGCGGGCTTTCGAGGCCATCGTGTGGGAAAGTTACCCAATCCCGGTTTTCAGTTCCAGTTCAGTTTCTTGGGAAGCCGCTTTGAATATATGCCGGCGAAAACCGCATATCTGGAAAGAATTGCCAAATTTATCTCAAGAAAGGTTGCCAAACGGCGGCGGCCGGTTAAACTCTTTGCTGTGGGAAATTAACCCACAGGGGATTAAATCACATTACTGATGTGGGAAACTCACCCAAAACGGCGTTTGGCGGATTTCCTGATTGAAAACGAAAACGCATGGGGTCGGACGAGTTCATTCTGGGGGAATACAGCCGCACGCTGGACGACCGGTTCCGGTTGTCGATTCCCACGCAGATAACCGACTTAATTTCGCCGAAGGGGGACGACCTGATCCTGGTCAAAGAGCGGCCGGGATGTTTAAGCCTTTGGAATGGTCCGCAGTGGCAAGGAAAGTTGGACGCCGGCGTGAACCTGGTTCATGCGAAGATCGCAGCCGGCAAGCTGGAAAACAAAATTGCGGACGTTCAATTGCTGGGTCGATTACTTTCCACTCGTCAACGTAACGTCACGCTGGCCGGAAAAGGGAGATTGCTGATACCGGAGGGATTTCGGGAATTCTTGGGGGTCGAAGCCGGCGGAGAAGTCTTGATCGTCGGGGCCGCCGTATGTGTCGAAATCTGGAAGCCTGAAGCGTGGCTAAACAATCTCGAAGAGAAGATGCCTGAGTTCCGATCCTTGCTGGATCAACTCAGCGGCTAACACAAATCACATGGAGTCACTTGTTTGCCAGGGAATTGATCAAACGTCGTTAACCCTGTTTTGTTCCGTCGACGACTCGGATCAATCACAAGATACCAGGGATGGCCTTTCAGGCATGGATGCCTACCTTTAAATTCCCCGGCAAACTGCGGCCCCGCGGTTGAGAATAGTCCACTCAACCACGGGGCTTTTTTTCTACCCCGACTCCTCTTCTCTGCAAAAACAAATATTCCCCAGGGATTTAAGCGTAATTAGTTGCATCCACCTGGGATACATACCTATATTGGGGAAACACCAAGCACCACCTCAGGCACATCCCTCTATTCGCCTGAGTCGCAGACCCTGCCCCTACCTAATCTTAATTCCATATCAGGAGCCCCACATGCACCACCGTTTTGGACGTATCCGAGGCTTTACTCTCGTCGAATTACTGGTTGTCATTGCCATTATTGGCGTTCTGATTGCCCTGCTTCTGCCTGCGGTACAGCAGGCCCGCGAAGCTGCTCGACGCACCGAATGCGTCAACAATCTGAAGCAGATCGGCATCGCCCTGCACAACTACCACGACACGTTTGGCCTACTTCCTCCACTGGCAATCCTTGGCAACGGCTCAGGCAACCCCCAGGCAGCTCGCCATTACACATGGATCTCGTTGCTGTTACCGCAGTTTGAACAAGGCTCGCTGCACAACCAGTTCAACTTTTCGGCCCCGGCCTGGAACCAGGCATTGCCCAACGGCCTGGGCAACTTACAAGGTGCCCCTGTCGCTTCCATACTACGATGCCCATCCGACGGTGATTTCCGCGACGCCAGTGCTACCGGCGGCGTTTCGGTAACCAACTATGCCGCGTCCGAAGGATACCACTGGTGGCAAACCGCCAATATCAGCGCCGACACGTTCACCAATACGCACGGTGTGCCAGGACTGCCTTCTGAAAGCAATGCCCGCGACTGGAACGGTGCCTTCACGATTGGCAACAAGAACGATCTTTCTCGCTTCCTGGACGGCACCTCCAACACGATCATGGTTGCTGAAGCAAATGCCACCGGCTACAAATCTGGCGGCGATCGCTGGAATGCGGGAACTGGAATTCGCCGACAGGCCACAACAGAAGCGGTTATTAGACCTGCCTATGTTTTCACCGGCTCACATGGATTCAGCCGACGCGCCCCCTATAGCGACCCCGAAGGCAACGCAGTGACCGCCGACGGATGGTTCCGCTCGCCGTCGAACGGCACTCCCCACCACTTCACCCCTTCGTACATCTCGTACCGAAACATCAACAACGACTGGCAGGGCCCCAGCAGCATGCACCCAGGCGTGGTCATGTGCCTAATGGGAGACGGCTCCGTCAATCGGATTACCGAAGGCATTACTTACTGGACCTGGCTCAGCATGAACGGCCTGGCCGATGGTGTTGTCGCCAGCCTCGACAATTAAAGACGAAAGGAAAAACCGATGCGTAGTTTAATACTCATGGCTCTCTTAATCGGAACAATGGCACTGGTTGGCTGTGGTGAACCCAAGACAACCGAAAACCCCGACACAAGCGATCCCAACGCAACGTCGACCCCGTAAGGCAACCACCGACGTACAACCAACCCCAAAAGAAAAGCCAGGAACCTATTACCTGGCTTTTTGCTTTTCGAATGCGTAGCGATCTACTTCCCCGCGGCAATGAATGCCATCCGCAACTGATGCAGTACGCTTTCCAGCACGGCTTTCTCTTGGGGATTAAGATTCCCTTTGGTCTTTTCTTCCAGCACGGCCAGCAAATCGATCATGTGCTTGGCAACATCCGGGTGCTTGGACGCCTGCCCAGTCACTGGATCAGGAATTTGCCCCATGGCCGAGAATGCCTGGGTCGCAAGCATGGAAATCAAGAGCATGAAATCGGCTGGCGGAAACTGGCCAACTCCCGTCGAAGCAGCGTCCTCTGCCTCGCCTTCCGATACAGAATTTGCCGACTGCGAAGAGGTGCCTAGCTCAGGCTCCCCTTTGAGCTTTTCCTTCTCTTGGCGAACCTGCTCTTTCCAATCGCTATCGATAACGATCTTCTTTTCGGGATCTTGTTCTTCGCTCATGTCAGGATCTCTCGTTCCCTCTCCCAGCGAAGGGGAGAGGGGTGGGACAAGGGATTCAATATCAGCGTCGAGCCAAAAGCCGAACTAGGCGTCGGCTGGTTCGGAAGAAGGCTTGGTCGCCCCCTTATCCTTCTTCGCATCCCGTCGACGACGGGCAATTGCGGCACCGACGAAACCAGCGAACAGAGGATGAGCCTGGATAGGCTTGCTCTTGAATTCCGGGTGGAACTGGACCGCGACAAACCACGGATGCTCTTCGATCTCGAGGATCTCAACGAGCGACTTGTCAGGCTTCATGCCTGAAAAACGCAAACCGTGGCTCTTGAACTGCTCGCGGTAAACGTTGTTGAACTCGTAGCGATGGCGGTGACGCTCGCTGATTTCTTCCGCGCCGTACGCTTCGCGGGCATACGTACCTTCTTCCAGCGAACAAGGCTGCGTGCCCAGCCGCATGGTCCCGCCTTTGTCGGTGATATTCTTCTGCTCGTCCAACAAGCAAATCACCGGATGGGGTGTGTGCTTATCGAACTCCGTCGAATGCGCCCCGTCCAGACCGACGACATTGCGGGCAAACTCGATAGCGGCACATTGCATCCCGAGGCAGATTCCCAGGAACGGAATACCGCGCTCGCGAGCATAGCGAATCGCCTCAACCTTCCCTTCGACGCCACGTTCCCCGAAGCCGCCCGGAACCAAGATTCCGTCGAAGCCGGCCAGCATACGCTCGGCACCTTCGGTTTCCAGGGTTTCGCTTTGGATACGACCAACACGAATTTGCGACTTGTGATGAATGCCGGCATGGTCGATGGCTTCGTAAATCGACTTATAGGCATCCTTGTGCTCGGCGTACTTACCCACAACCGCGATGTTGATTTCGTGGTCAGGGTAGCGAAGCGTATGCAAAATCTCTTGCCATGGCGTCAGATCGACCGACGAAACCTGCGGCAGCCCCAGCTTTCCGGCAATCAGGTCGTCCAAGTTATTGTCATGCAGACTGATCGGCACTTCGTAGATCGAGAAATCCTTGTCCTTTTCCTCGATCACCGCTTCGATTGGCACGTTACAGAAAAGCGCGATCTTCTCGCGATCGTCCCGGCTCAAATTGCGTTCGGTACGGCAGATCAGGATGTCTGGCTGGATACCGATCTCTCGAAGCTGGCCCACCGAGTGTTGGGTTGGCTTAGTCTTCAGTTCGCCAGCCGCTTTCAGGTAAGGAACCAGCGTCAGGTGTATGAACAGACAGTTCTCGCGGCCTACCGTCTGAGGAAACTGGCGGATCGCTTCGAGAAACGGCTGGCTTTCGATGTCGCCGACCGTACCACCAATTTCGGTGATGATCACGTCGGTGTCGTCGTCACCCAGCTTACGAATGACCGACTTGATTTCGTCGGTAATGTGCGGAATGACCTGGACCGTCTTGCCGAGGAATTCGCCGCGACGCTCTTTATTGATGACCGACATGTAGATCTGGCCGGTCGTGTAATTCGAGTCACGCGTCAGCGGGCTGTTGGTGAAACGTTCGTAATGGCCGAGGTCGAGGTCGGTCTCGCTGCCGTCATCCAGCACGTAAACTTCACCGTGCTGATAAGGGCTCATGGTCCCTGGGTCGACGTTGATATAGGGGTCAAGCTTCTGCATCTTGACCTTCAGGCCGCGCTGCTCGAGGAGCATCCCGACCGAGGCGCTGGTCAAACCTTTGCCAAGTGAACTAACAACGCCGCCGGTAACGAAAATGTGTTTTGCCATGAAGTTGCTTGGGCCCAGAGACCTTCCATGCTTCGGAGCAGTAAGAAACATGCCGCGACGCTTCCTCCTGGCCGACTCGGAATTTAAGAATCCAAGCCATTTAAGCCACTTAATGCCCGACCAACGGGAATTAAATGAAACCTCAAGGAAACCAAAGAAGTGCCGCTAGCGTGAAACCACTATCCTAGCGATTGCACATCTTTTTGACAAACGCCGCATAGTCATCTGGGGTGTCGATTCCGATACTTGGCTCGGAAATCGTCCCGACCAAAATGGTCTCCCCCATCTCCAAAACTCGCAACTGCTCGAGCTTTTCCAGCTGTTCGAGTTCCGATGGCGGGGACTTCGCCAGTTTCAGCAGAAAATCGCGGCGATAAGCATAGATGCCCAAATGCTGCAAAAAGGCAGGCTTTTCTGCGTTTAGCACGCTTTCGTAACCATCCCGAACGTGGGGAATAGGGCTGCGGCTGAAATAGAGGGCCCGGCCGTTATCCCCGCAAACCACCTTCACGCAAGCGGGATCCCGCAACTTCTCCAGACTCCTAATGGGGGTGGCCAGGGTAGCCATCGAAACGTCCGGATTTACCTCCAGCAGAAATCGCACGCGTTCGATCGCTTCGGCCGAGATCTCTGGCTCGTCCCCTTGGACATTGATGAAGATATCGACGTCCGGGCGAGCTCTGGCAACTTCCGCCACCCGATCGGTGCCGCTAGCACACGATTCGCTGGTCATGACCACTTCGCCACCGAAATTGGAAACGACACTCTCGATCGATTGGTGATCGGTGGCCACAATTACGCCGCAAGTTCCCTGGGCCCGACAGGCAGCCTCGTAGGTGTGCTGAATGAGCGGCTTACCTGTCTCTGCCAACAAAAGCTTCTGGGGCAATCGAGTCGATTGCAATCTCGCTGGAATGACAACCAGACTGTTCAGGGCAAGTGATAGGGCGCGTTCCATGGCCATCGGTCGAATCCATTCGAAAAACAAATATCGCGTGTTCCGCACGCAAACTGCTCTCAGCATAAGCGGTTTACCCCGGAAATAAGAAGGGCAGTTCCGATCAGGGACTTCAATCGATCTTCGTATTACCCCATGACTTTGCTAAGCTTTCCGGCGATAGCCTAGACGGATTTATCTCACCACGCCGAAGGGAAACGGGCCATGTGCGGCATTGTCGGATACGTCGGAGACCACCGAGCAGCAGACTTTCTCCTGGAAGGTTTGAGGCGGCTGGAGTACCGCGGATACGACAGCGCAGGCATCGCCGCTGTTGATCGCAATTCCCATATTCACATCGTAAAAACGGCTGGTCGCATCGATTCGCTGGCCGATCGTTTGGCGGACGAAATGCCTGTCGGCACCACCGGCATCGGTCATACTCGCTGGGCAACGCACGGCCCCGCAACGCAAGCCAATGCCCATCCTCATCCCGGACCGCATGGCGATATCGTGGTGGTTCATAACGGGGTGATCGAGAACTATGCCGCACTTAAAAATCGCCTCCAGCAGAAGGGCTATCAGTTCAGAAGCGACACCGATACCGAGGTGATCGCGTTCATGCTGGAAGATGGCTACAAGCAGCTTTCCATTCCCCCCGGCAAAGCCCCCAGCGATGAAGCCCTGGTAGGACTGATCCAGAAGGTTTTGGCCAAGCTGCAAGGGACGTACGGAGTCGGTATCCTCTTCCGCAGTCGACCTGACCTGGTGATCGCTGCTCGTTTGGGCAGCCCGCTGGTAATCGGTGTTTCGGAAGACGCCCATTTCCTGGCCAGCGACGCCTCGCCATTGGTGGGCTATACCGACAAGATCGTCTACCTGACCGATCATCAAGTCGCCCTGATCAAATCCGATTCGCTGCAGATTGCCCATCGCGACCTGGGAGAGATCACGCACAATGTCGAAAAGCTTGAAATCGCTTCCGGAGATGTCGAATTGGGGGACTTCGAGCATTACATGCTCAAGGAAATCTTCGAGCAGCCCCAGTCGATCGAAAACGCCATGCGTGGCCGCTTGAATCTCGACAACGCGACAGCAGTGTTCGGAGGACTTAACCTGACGCCTCAGGAACTGCGAGGTGTCGATAGGATTCTCCTTACCGCATGTGGCACCAGTTGGCACGCGGCCATGGTGGGAGAGTACCTGATCGAAGAGATGGCCCGGATTCCGGTGGAAGTCGAGTATGCCTCGGAGCTTCGCTACCGCAATCCGCCGGTACCCCGTCGTACGCTGGTATTCGGCATTACGCAGAGCGGAGAAACGGCTGACACCCTCGCCGCACTGCGAGAGATGAAACGCAAGGGGCATCCAACGCTGGCCATTTGTAACGTCGTGGGAAGTAGCATTGCCCAGGAAGCGGACGGGGGCATCTATCTGCACGCTGGTCCCGAAGTCGGTGTGGCTTCGACGAAAGCGTATACCTCGCAGCTTGTCGTGATGGCCATGCTTGGTCTTTACTTTGGCCGGCTCAATCATCTGAGCTTTGACCAAGGGTACCGCATCATCCGTGCGATGCAGGCCCTACCCGATGCCGCACGAAAGGCACTGAATACCCAGAATCAGGCTCGCAAGATCGCCGAAAAATACCAAACCGCAAACAACTTCCTCTACCTGGGCCGCTACTTCAATTTCCCCACCGCCTTGGAAGGGGCACTCAAGCTGAAAGAAATCAGCTACATCCACGCCGAAGGCTACCCCGCTGCGGAACTCAAGCACGGTCCGATCGCCTTGGTTGATGAAAACACCCCAAGCGTGTTCATCATGCCGCAGGGGGTCGTTTACGACAAAGTGATGAGCAATCTACAAGAGATCAAAGCCCGCGGTGGTCCCGTGATTGCCATCGCCAGCGAAGATGACCACGAGATCGACAATTACGCCGACGACGTGATTCGCATTCCGACCGTCGAAGAATTCCTGCAGCCGATCGTCTCGGTGATTCCACTGCAGTTCATTGCCTATCACATCGCCCTGCTACGCGGCTGCGATGTCGACAAGCCGCGAAATCTGGCCAAGAGCGTGACGGTCGAGTAGTCTCGCAGCACCAACTTGAGATGCCGAGAGCGTCCTCAATCAATCCGGAAGAAAAGTTGGGCGGACCATCGACGCTTCACTGTCGATAGACCGCCCAACAAGTTCCTTAGGATGCTTCCCCAATTTTTTCCTTATGATTGGACACGGATATCAAACGTGCCATTCTCCTTGGGAATATCCGCATGGGTGCGGAATGGCCCACCAGGAATAGGACGCCCTAGCATCATCGAAGTGCCCGGTTCTCCGTTGCCATCGTACGCCTCGATGATGATCTTCTGCGGACCACCGACAACGCCTTTTCCGTGGTCTGTTTCGTAACGACCTTCGTGAATTTCAGCGATTGCCATGGGGCCTCGGTTCCCTAGAGATGCATCCGGCTCGAATTGGACGGTACCTGTCGCGACCGGTTTTCCATCCAAGAGAACCACTCCGGAGATTTGATATCTCGAAGGACCATCGGACGTAGATTCGGCACATCCGCATAAGCATAGAGCGAAGATAATCAAATACCGCATAACACACCTTTCGTGCTGTGAATCAATGACCAACAAAAGGCCTGTTAGAACTGCGGTCCACCGACCGGCAGTCCATCGCCCCGAACGGCCAATTGGCGATAGGCATTGATATCGATCACTTCGCTGAGAAATTGAACCGAACCATCTCCGAGCACAAACTGCGCCCCACCAGGATGCTCACTTCCAAAGGTGGAGGTCACATAGTTAAACGTGTTGACCTGGTTTCCATTCACATCGGGACCACTATTGATCTGACGAACGGCTGCCGTCGTTCCCACGAGAAGGGGATCGTTGCCGGTGTGTCGATAGCCGGAAGCCCAGGTTGTCATTTCGCAGCAGGTATTTCCCTTCATCGCGTAGATAGTTTCCCCAACGATCAGTACGTTCGTGGTTCCATCGGTAATGTCTGCGAAACGCGTCTTCGAGTTTCTCCAGAACACGCCGTTATTGAAATACACACGGCCGCTGTATCCGTTGTGACCGTTGTACTGATCCTGGTCGTTGGGCGTCGGCCCACCGCCGCAGACGGCATGATAGCTGAGCGTAGGAAAACGACCGGTCGTAAACGACGGGCAGATGTACTTGGGCATCGCCTTGGTCTGGTAAATATGGTTGTTGTTGCTCGAGGTGTCGTAGCTGGAAGCTCCGTGCACGGTCAAGTTTTGATTGAACGCCCAGGCAAACGTTTTGCCGAAATCGAACGAGTCGTGCAGTGCCGACTCTTCGACATAAGGCAGAATCAGCACAGTCCATGGAGCACGCGACATGTCCGCACTCCAGCTTCCGCTATTCCCCAGGTTGTGGTCCACAACTGGGGTCGTCGAGATCGCCCCTGGCGGAAACGAGCCCAGGGAATCGTGATAGTTATGCATCGCCAAGCCGATTTGCTTCATGTTGTTCTTGCACTCCATGCGGCGTGCGGCTTCGCGAGCTTGCTGCACCGCTGGCAACAAAAGCGCGATCAACACACCGATAATGGCAATCACCACTAAAAGCTCAACTAAGGTGAAACCCGAGTACCGCTTCGAGTTCATAGTTATTTCCTTATTCATTGTGTACCGTTGAGAAAGCTGAAAAACGAAGATAAATGGATCGATCCAGCAGTCACTTCACGCGACCCCTGCACACTCGTCCCTGTTCCTGGCAAGCGGACCGGCTAGCCGGTGCTCGATTCCGAAAGCTTCTGCAGCATTTCCTCTGCAACCTTGCGGCGCTGCGTATCGCCGCCGGCTGACTTCAATTTGAGATAGAGAGGTCGAAGCGGCGCGATCTTTTCCGGCGAGCTTCGCAGCGCACTTTCAAACGCCGGCTCCGCACCAAACATCTCTGGCATGGGAGAATTGGGATCAGCAATCTGAGTCAGAAACGACTTCAACATGCCGGTGCCGTCGTCTCCGGCCTGTCCAGGGTCGGAGGGGAACCTGCTCGACATGCTGCAGCCAGCTAAAACCAGCAGTAAGCACAAGACGCCGAGTACCGATAGGAAACGAGATTTAGAATTCATGGACTTCCCCTCCGGAACGAGTTCCCAGTGCACCCCAAACTCCGTAGGCCGACTTGCCATTCCAGTTGGGTGCCGCGTCTTGATTTCCCGCATCGATCGTCTCGTTGATAAACTGCGACGAACCATCGGCAAAGACAACTTGAACACCGCCTGGGTGACGGCTGTTGGAGGTCATCATGGCCTCGGTCCAATAGTTCTGTTCTTTGGCACACGAAGGACCATTAGGCGGAATGATGGTGGTGACCCCGGTGTAGATAACGTTGCCGGGATGCCAGCTATAGCCGTGCTTGTCGACCAGAGGCTGAAACGTCAGCCCACTTGCGAACTTGTTGCCCAGCCAAACGGCGTTCGATGTACAGTCGCTTGGTTTCGAGAAATTGATGATCGCCGTATCACCCCGGGCTCCCTCGGATGCCGGGCGAATGATCTCAGCCATGGCAATCGTATTGCTCGTCCCATCCTTCACGTCTGCCATCGTGAAGAAAGAATTCCAGCCGAACATCCCCCGCGGCTGCTTGTCTTCCCCTTGCGCACCGGTGGTTTCCATCCAGTGATCCGACACAACGGTAGCGTAATTCGTCAGCCCCAACTCGCGATGGGTTCTGAGATTGTTATCGGAGGGACAAAGCAGCCCGGGAATCTGTGCTCGTGATCCTTCAAACTCGGTATTCACGTAGCAACTGCCGTTGCCGCTGAGACGAGGTGCCCATAGTTCGTAAACTGCATTCTGCTCTAAAAATGGAGTCAGAGGTACAAACGCACTGACTCCGCCATACCAGGCCTCGCAGCCCCCGCCCCCTTGCGCTCGCGAGGGAAAAGCTTCGTTAGTGTCGTGGTAATTATGAAGTGCCAGGCCTAATTGTTTGAGATTATTCGAACATTGTGAACGCCTTGCGGCCTCGCGAGCCTGTTGTACTGCCGGTAACAACAGCGCACTCAATACACCTATGATGGCAATCACCACCAGAAGTTCTACGAGGGTAAATCCCCTCTTTCTCGTCATTGACATTGAGTAGCCGCTCCATGATCGTATTACATAGATAATGTCTGGCCCCTCAGAAGCTGGGCATCTGTCCGGCGCGATGCGTCGGGGTAGCCTGCTCTTTCTTTGGTGCCTACGGTGCATGATGGAGTGGATTACTGAGATATATTGTGTATCGTTTAGGTATCACGAATCATTGCTAATTCCGTTTTTTGTGATTTTCAATTTGTTGCACGCAGGAACCCCCTGCCTTTGGGCAACTGAGGATGATTGATCACACGAACCTAGTGACAAAAACGATCGCCCTGTTCTTACCTCGTGGCCACGAGCAATCGGCTCGGATCACCGCTGGTGCGGCCATGAGCGCGGGAGAGTACCCGCACATCACGCTCTTGGAATGGCCCTACGACGACTCGCAGCCTGATTTCGATTACGACTTCAGCGAGATGGAATTCGACGGCGCGATTATCTGGGCTTACAACGAATCTCCCTGGGCGAAGCGATTAATCGAGATGAGCATTCCCGTCGTTAATTGCGGAAGCAACTGGATTCGCCAGGGAGTGCCGTCAGTAGCATTCGACTGGGAAGCATTGCAAGACGACCTGGTTAATAAGTTCGCTTCTCTGGGAAGAGAGCACGCCGCAATCGTCTCTCACAACCTGGGTAACGATCCGTTCAAGTCGGCCTGGCTCGAACGCTTGATCGAGCGGTTGAACGAAAACAACATCGCCACCCAGTTCTTCATTGCACCGGGACTTCCCAGCGAAGAACGACAGCGAATGTTCAAGCCGGCGCGGGAAGCCGAGATCATCACCTTCCTGGAGAATCTTCCTCACCCTTCGGCCATCTACTGTGACGATGACTATCTTGCGGCGCTGATCTGCCGTGTGGCCCGCGATATCAACTTCCGCATTCCCCAGGACATCGCGGTCATGGGTTTCGGCAACTTCACGATCTCCAGAGTTGCTTCGCCTGCGATTTCATCAATTGAAATACACGGGCAAATGATCGGGCGGCAAGCTTTTCAGATGGTTCGGCAGCGACTTGAGTCACCGGAAGCAGAGTTCCCCCAAGTCCAGCAAGTACGACTCGAGTTCATCGAACGCGATACGTTTCGCTTCGAGCTCGTGAAAGATGCCGTCGTGGCCCAGGTTAATCGCATCATCGAGCGAGAAGCTTGCCAAGGCATTAACGTCGACGAACTCGCTCGACGCCTGGGAGTCTCGCGTAACACACTCAATCGTCGTTTCCAACAGGAATACGGCATCACGCCGGGCAAGAAGATCCGGGCCATTCGCGTTCAACAAGCGAAGCAGATGCTGGTCAATTCCGACCACAGTGTCACGAAGGTAGCCGAGCTCTGCGGTTTCCCAGAGCCTGCGAACTTCGTCAACTTCTTCCGCCGCGAAGTAGGACAGACGCCGAACGAATACCGGAACAAAGCGAAGCAGGCCGACAGTTAGGCCACATCATCTCAGCGTCCTGGGAATGCACCTCCTGAAGGTCCAGGAAAACCAGGCATTGGTGGTCTCGGCGACGGCATTCTCGAACTTGGTGAATCAGGGAACCCCGCCGGATTGCTTCGCGGATTGCGTGATGGCGGTATGAAAGACGGCGGTTGCATGCTTGGTGGTCGCACGCGCATGTGGGGATCGGGCGGAGTAATCGACGGCGGGGCAAACGATGGGGGACGAATCTCAGGTCGGAATTCGCTCGGAATGTTCGGCTGCCGCATCCTGGGCAAGCTCTGTTCCGGCACCGCCCAACGTTCCGGCACGACCGTCGCGCGATACTCGGGATGATGCGGAATGATCGACTTGCCTGGTTGGGGACTATAAGTAATCGCGTAAAAAAACCCAACAGTCAGGCCCACAACCACTAACGCCGCGATTGCACCGGTTGTGACATTTCGCCGGAATCGCTTCCGTGTCATCTCATCCAGATCGTCGTTCAGTTGCTCCCATGGATCGAGTTCCTTGGGATTGGGTTGGATCTTGTGCCCGAGTGCGGCCTCAACCTTTTCACACGCCTCAGTCAAGGTCGCCAGTGTGCGAGATACAACGCGATCGGTACGCTGAAGCGTTTCCATTGATGCTGCTGTGAGTTCGACAAACTCCCCTTTATCCGGCAGCTTGGGAACCAGGAAGTCGCTGACCTTTACCACGCCATCTCGGTGTTCAAACGGATACTTCACCTCACCGAAGGCGTACTGAATTTCCTTCAATCCTCGGTGCACTTTTTCCCCGAGACGCGTCACGCTGAGCTTCAACTGAAACGACAGACGATCGACATCAAATCGCGACAGAATCGCGTCGAGCACCAAAGTATCGCTGGACAACTCATCAAGCAGCGGCTGCACACCGGCCAATGGCTTACACAGGGCCATCACTCGGTCAACTCGCTTACGCTGATTTGTGATTACCGATTGTTTGTCGGATCGCCATAGTTGTGACGTGTGCAGAATCCTCAGGGCCAAAGTCATCCGGCGACGCACGGTCGGATAAAGCGTCGAGAGCATCTCCTGAGCCCGATTGTGATGCCGCTGTGCCCGGTTGTAATGAAATGATACATCTGCGTTCTCGATGAACTTCAGATCGATCAGTTTCTGAAAGCTCTTCACGTTCTGGAATTCACCACGTGTTTGCAGAAACTCCTCATTGGCCTTGCTCAGCTTATCTTTTTGCTCAATACAGTTCTGCCGAGCAATCGCCAGACTCTCGGCTGCCTGTTTGTAATTATCAACCGGCATATCCGCGTCCGGATCAGGGAAAATTGGCTTCACAATGATCGATTCGGCCTGCATATAACGACGCAGCGCCTTCTGGGCCTTTTCTTCGGCGGTGTACTCCGCGTTGAGCACTTCCGTCGAGACCAGGCTGGAAGGATCAAAGTCAGATTCAAGGACTTCTTTGTAGTGCCGGACCGTCATCTCTGTGCAGCGGCGATCGAAGTCCCGCAGCAAGTGGCCAGCTGGGTCCTGAGAAATTGGCATCGTCGGCAGCTCTAGTTTCTGCAGCGCATTAATACGGGCAGGCAGCGAAGGATGCGTATCGAACCAGCGAGTCGCATTTGAAGAGATCAACTTCAACGAGATTTCCTGCTGCCTGGCATTCCAACGCCCTACTCGCGAGAGAATGAACCGCGGCAAGTCATCTGGCAATCGCTTTTCCTGCCACGAATTGGTTAAATCGTCGTTCGTCGCACTCGCTGCCATGCCCAAGAGATGGACTCTCTGGAGCGACCGACATGCAATATCGCTACCCACAAGCCGAGCCATGTATTGATCGCAATCGAACTCATCCTTTCGCGAAATCAAACAACTCGATGCCTCGGCGGTAACAAAAAACACCCACAAGATCCATCGCCCTAATGACAATGCTTTCTTAATGGGCAACAAGAGTAGACGTAGCGACTGGCCTTCCTGTGTATTGATGGCCAGCCAGATATCAAACTTATCTGGCTCGTACATTGCTCGATAAAACATACCATTGACGATTCCGATTATCGTCCGCAGCTTGATGTTCTTCTCAAGAGCAAAGTGCCCCATCTCGTGCGCAATAATACCTGCCAAGGAAGCAATATCACACGAAGCGATCAGCGGCAAACCCAGGATGAGGATCCGTTTTTCGGGAAACAGGCCCCCCATAGGCCCAGAATTGTAGACCGCTGCTTCCGCTCCTACCGTGAAGTGCACCTCGTCGATCATTCGTGTGCCAACACTGTTGCAGATTCGCTGGACGAACTCGAACAGTAGTGGCTCGTCCTTTCTCGTCACAACGACAGGCTCCTCGCGCGAGGGACTAATCCGAAAAAACGGTTTGATCACCAGCGCTAACAGAGCGAGCAAGAATAATGGTGGCAGCGAATAAAGCAGCACCACCCAGACACTGACACCAGATCCTAGTAGTCGCAAATGGCTTAAGAAATAATCGAACGCGACCCACCCGACCACCAGAATGATCGCGAAGTAGATCAATGTCAGCAGGATCAAGCACGCTGCCGAGAACCATACCGACACACGATACAGAGGTGACCACTGAACCGGCGGCAATTCACGTTCGAGAGAATCGAGAAGTTGTTGAACGTTCGACGAATCGGACGGGGAAGCAGCAGTTTCCATCGCCTAGGCCTCTGATAAAGAGATGAGACTGAGAGCGATTCTGCCTTTATCCTAAGTCCAATTCAATAACTTCGGAGCGGATTTTGAATAAGAAAAAAACCGGCAAACGTTTGCGATGTCCATCTACGCTCGCGTGAATGCACTTCGCAGCAATGCCAGGCTTTGTGGAATCGCCGTTTTATAGTCTTCCATCCCTTCAAATTCGAGGGAAATGAAACCTCGATAGTTGTGCTTACGTAAGATCTCTCCGATACGCTGATAATCGAGATCGAGCGTGTACCACTGCCCTTCCCCGTAGTAAGTCTTTGCCTGGACAAAGATGGTCTGCGGCGCGATCTTCTCGAGACGATCATAAGGGTCATCCAGAAAGTTTCCTGTATCCGTACATATCTGGAGCCATGGGGAGTCGATCGCATTGACAATTCGCAAGATTCCCTCAGGCGTCAGGCCCAATCCCCAGTGATTCTCGAGTGCCAGCACTACGCCACACTTCTCTGCCGTCGGCAGACATTTCTCCAAAGCTTCAATCACCCAAGGAAACGCGTCTTCGTCGGTATAGCCTTCCAACGGAGATTCAATCCCACGGTTGGCCATCAGTTCGTCGAAGCTGGCCGACGTCCCCCAGGTACCGGTGTTCACACGCATCACGGGAATACCAAACTGGTAGGCAATTTCGATTTGCCCAATCGTCCGATCAATATTCTCTTTTCGTTTCTCTCGATCCGGGGTCACGAAGCCTTGGTGCGTCGAGAGCCCCACCAGTGGCAACCCCAAACGCAAAGCATGTCGTTTGTACGACATCATCTTCGAGTGGCTCAGCATCTCGTTTTGCTGCAACTGATACAGCAGCAATTCTACGCCATCGAAACCATACTCGTCCGCAATGTCGATGCACTTGTGGAAGTCACGCAGATCATCATTGCGAAATCGCCATAGCGAATAGGTCGAAAGCACGATGGGCGACGTCTTGCGTGCTCCGCTTTCGCTATCCGACTTCGCTTCCTGTGCCTGACAGGCCTGGCTGAGCGGGATCATCGAGGCGGCTGCGGCAAGTCCCAGAAAGTTTCGACGTGACGATACCGGTTTCGAGGTGGAAGCATTCATCTGCGTATTCATTCTGAAGGTGCCATATGGTAGATCACAATCGCGGTGAAGCGATCGTGGCCTTCGAGGCTTGCTCGTCACCGCCTGCTCGAGTTAGCGCATCCGATAGCGACGAACAGTCCGCGATTAGCAAAATGGAAAAGGCATAAGCCAGCATAAAAGCCGGAGAGAACGCTCGCAATCCACCAAACGTATAAACTTACGCAGAGTTTTCCTTACTTTTCTTTTTACCTTCGCCTCTGGGCAACTCAGGCACGTTAGTCTTCGGTAGATGCTGCTGAAACGATGCCTTGATTTGATCGTACTGCGAGTCCCCGGCCAGGTTCTTCCACTCGTTGGGATCCGCTTCGTGATCGTAAAGCTCTTCGCTTCCATCCGCATAGCGAATGTAGCGATACTGCTCGCTTCGCAAACTGTGGTTGTTGCGATGGAAGGTCGTCATCGCAGGCTTCTCCCAAGCAAGCTCAGGCTCTTGCAGCAGCGGCTTGATACTCGCCCCTTCGACATGCGATGGAATCTTGATCGCGGCTAAGTCGCATAGCGTGGGATAGATAGCCATGAAGTCGACCGGACAATCGCATACGCCCCCTTGTTTTGTCAGCCCAGGAGCCACCCAGATCAGCGGTGCGCGGCATGCTTCTTCCCAAAGTGCAAACTTACGCCAGTGCTCTTTCTCTCCGAGATGCCAGCCATGGTCCCCCCACAGCACGACAATCGTGTTGTCCTTGTACTGCGACTTTTCCAGGCCGTCGATCAGTCGTCCAACCTGCATGTCGGTGAAGTGGATCGTCGCCAGGTAAGCCTGAACGGCCTCGTTCCAACGTCCCGACTTCAGCATCGTCGCATGGTCCCCGTCTGGCTTGGCCATTTTGATTCCAGCACTGGGTACATCTGCCAGGTCATTCTTTTGATGGGGTGGCAATTGAATAGATTCGAGCGGAAACTTCTCGAAGTGGCTCAGCGGAACACTCCACGGCATGTGTGGCTTCACCAGGCCTACTGCCAGGAAAAATGGCTTCTCATGCTTCTGGTCGAGTTTCTCTAAGGCATAGTCAACCACCAGATGATCCGGCATATCGCTATCCGGGTTGGAAAGAGGGCCAAACTTGATCCCGCCAACTCCATCATTCTTTGCGGAAGCGTCAAGCGTCAGCTTGGGATTCTTCTTTTCGAAGTACTCGCTCCATTCTCCATCACGATGCTGGCTTCCGTGGTATATCTTTCCGGCCCCGAAGACGTTGTAGCCTGCTTTCAGAAACTGCGTCGTCAAAGTCTTGCCTTTGGGGATCACTGGAGTCCAATCCTGGCCGTTGTCGTAACAGCCACTGGTGCTGGGGCGTATCCCCGACATGAGCGCCGCTCGCGATGGGTTGCACGCCGGAGCTGCGCAGTTGGCATTGGTGAACGTTACCCCCATCGCCGCGAGTCGATCAATGTTGGGGGTTTTCGTTTGCGGGTTTCGCCCCAGATGTCCAACCCAATGATTCAAGTCATCGATGGCGATGAACAAGACATTCGGCTGCTGTGCCTTTTCAGCAGCCATCAAAGAAGAAGCGAAAGTCACCATCAAGGTGCCGACAATAGCAATCCAACAGCAGCGCATGGCAAAGGCCGATTCAGAAAAGAGAGTGAGATAAGTGATAAGAGGTCAACATCTTGATAGATGCAAACCACTACCCAGTTATTGTCTAATTGCTGATGAATTTCCAGAAAAGCCCTTCCTTCTGCCTCGACAAGCGGGACTTCAAGTTCAAGGAACACTTCCGATCCAAGAGACAAATGAGGACTCATCGTGTTTTACCTTTCTATTAGGGATCGATTATCCCCTATAATCAGGTCTACGGCTACTTATTGGACCTAAGCAGAGGAGCCACGAAGATGGCAGACCAGTCGCCAGAGCAATCACCAGAAGCCCCTGCCCAGCCACTCCTTCAAAAGTATGGCGTTCTCAGTGTGTTGGTAATCTTGCTTGTAATTGGCGTGGGAAGAATTGTGCTGCAGAGTGGGTTCCTTGAACCAGAGCTCGGCAAAGTAATTCTTGAGCATAAGGGTCCGGTGTGGGCTTTAGCCGCCGATTCAAACGCCCGTTTCCTGGCCGCTGGCGGTGAAGATAAGGCGATTCGCATTTGGGACAACCAGCAACAAAAGAACACTGCAACCCTTTACGGACACACCAACGACGTAACAACGCTGGCCTTCGATTCCTCCGGTAAACAAATGATCAGCGGCAGCCTCGACAAAACAGCCGTCGTCTGGGATCACGCCGAGTCACGAGACCTGTTCCGTCTTGTCGGCCATGAAGACCGGATCGAAGGGGCCACGTTCGATCCAACCGGCAACATCGTTGCCACGGCCAGTTGGGATAAAACAGTCCGTCTTTGGGACGCCAAGACAGGCAACCACCTCCAAACTCTCGAAGGAGCGATGAAAGGTCTTAACTGCGTGGCCTTTAGCCCGGATGGCAAACGAATTGCCGCTGGGGGCTGGGATTACCGCGTCCACATCTGGTCTATCGAAACCGGGGAACTGCTGACGAGCATGCTTGAGCACCAAGGAGGCGTCATGGACCTGGCATTCAGCCCCGACGGAAGCCAACTCGCCTCGGCAGCTTGGGACGGGACCGTCCTCACTTGGGATATGCAAACGATGAAGCTAGCGAACGTCTACGGTGGTGCTAATGGCTGGATCGTCTCGGTTGCTTTCAGCCCCGACGGCCAGCGTATCGCCGCATCCGCCGAAGCCGGCCAGCTCATTGTGTGGGATCAGGCATCCCGGAAGATCGTCCAGCAATTTCCTGGACATAGCGGCCGCGTAACCAACGTCGATTTTCTAGGTGACGGCAGCCAAATCATCAGCAGCGGTGAAGACGGCACGGTCCGCGTGTGGTGTTTTTGACTTTCCTTCGGAAGCACAAAAATCCTCGTAACCCATTTACCTAAAGACACTTACAACTACCATCCACCACGATACATACGCTTTAGCCGAGCGGCAGATGCGGCTCCGCCAACGCGGCGTTTCTCTTTTCCATCGACCACGTAGACAAATTGAGGAATGGAGCTGATCCCGTATTGCTGGGCGAGAGAGGGATTCGAGTCGACATCCACTTTCCGGATCGGATAGCCAGCATTTCGGAGTTCTTGATAGGACGGGTCGGCATGCCGGCAAGCGGGGCACCAATTGGCCGAAAAGAAGAGAATCTTGCCTGGCAAATCACGTGGCCTGACGTCATCTGCGGTCGAAACTCCACTTGAAGAGTAGCTTGCTAATGTAAGGACAACGGGTGCGGCAAAGCTCATCAGTGCCACAATGACCACGATTACCTTCTGCATGAATCTCCCCCCTGCAACATGACCTTTTCAAATGATCAGTAGCGATTGCTTTCTCAAATAAAGCTTACCGCCCAGCTCAATCGAGGAGCTTTCCTGAGATTCTAGCTCCACCCTCCTTGGCCGACTGGGGGAATCCGAATAATCGTTAGAACCGAAACTCGGCCCAGCACCTGAATCGAATAGCGTTCCGGACCTTCAAATTGCCACGAAGCACCTTGAGTTGGTCTTCAAAAGAAGCCCACTACCAGGGAAACCGATCAATCTTCGAAAGATTCTTTCCCCGTATTTTCCCGAGTGAAACGCACGTATTTCATTTTTTCTTCTCGGAAACGCGTCAGCCCGTTGACACCCCAACCGTATCTGGTACTATTTGCTCTTCCCAGTTGGGCAACATTGCTCGCAGGGAGAAAAGCAAATCGCTTTTCATGGTGTGCAAACACCAAAATGATCTTTGACAATTTGGTAGTGACCTCTGTTTGAGAACAATGGTGGTTGTGCTTCTTTGAGAATGCTTGCATTCCTGAAGAGGCGATCACAAATTTGGACTCAAGCTAGTTCAATTTCTTTTTAAA
>NZ_PUIA01000013.1 GCF_002967715.1 Blastopirellula marina | reverse complement strand
ATCGACCACACAGCGCCCTGGGCAACCTGGCCCCCAGGGAATTCGCTTCATCTGGCCAGGCTAGCCTGGCCAGATGAAGATCCTGGATTTTCTCACTTGAGCTGGTACAGAAAAGGGGAGCGGTTCAATTGGCCTCTAGACTCTCATAACACATGGACCAGTTTTTGGGGAGCATGCCACATGAAAGCGAGCGAGATATTTCTCAGTTTGCGGCGGAACGTGACCAAGCAATTCAGGAAGCCATTAGTCAATACAACTTACATGCAGGAGGGGGCGAACAGTTTGATGTTGGCTCGGGAGAAGAGACTGTTACTTATTCAACCTCGAGTGGCGGATATATCGCCAATGCAAAAGAATACGAAGTCCTCGCTGCGGAATGGGCGGAATACTATCGAATCAGTAATCCATATCACCAGTATACACCTCCATCAACTACGCTCCAGGAGGCTGCCGATTCTAAGAAGGCAAAGGATCTGGATGCACAGGTAGCCTACTCCAAGGCCACGGCGGCCTCGAATCTTGCACATGTAACGGCTATCGAAAACTCGAAGAAAACTTTCGCTGCCGAGTACGTCACTGAGGCTAACCAATTCGCTGATAAGATTCAGCAGGTAAATGACCAACTTTCGGATAAGGACAAACAGACTCTCGATGATTTCAATGCGAAGTTGGCCAAGATCAAGACCGATGGCGTTAAAGCCAACTCTGCTGCATCTCAAGACTACGAGAACGCCTTAGCGAATGAGCAGGTTTCTCTCGAAGCGCTTACCGCTCCTTCCGAAAATACCCATCGAGAAAACACTATCTCGAACACCGGTCAATTAAAGTCGAATATTGCTACCAACCATCATGACGCACTGGTCGCCGCCGATTTCGGTGGAATGCTGTCCAATTTTCTAATAAGCCAAGCCTCCGGCGACAAAGATTATGCAACCGCGTCAGCTACCGAACAGAATACGTTCGCGCAGTCTTTTTCGACTGCCCTGACAGGATTTGCCTCCAGCGTAGCTCCAGTTGCAACTGCCTTTGCGTCTGCCGCCGCAAGTGCAGTCAAATCAGCGATCGATGGGTACGCGAAAAACTCAGAAGCTTACGCAATCTCTGCGGTCCAAGCTGCAACTTCGACATCTGTTGATCAAATAAAGGCCGAAAATGCCTATCAAGCCGCGTCCCTCAAGGCTGGTGTTCTCCATTATAACAAACAGATTGATGCGGAAGCCGCTGCTAATATTGCTTTTGCTCAAGCCAATGTAGATTGGGTAGATACAGTCGCTCAAGCTAAGAAACAACTTGCCCTGGATGATGATCAAGCGGCTTACGATGCAATAGTCGCTACCGCAGACGCAGACCGAGATGCAGACAACGACACCGCTAAGGCAACGCAGATTCAAGCGGTCGGAGATGCCATTAAGGCACATGCGTCCACGCTTGGTGATGCCGCGAAGGCTCACTCATCGAGCGTTGGTGCCTCCTTCACTCAATTTGTCTCGGCCCTGACATCCGCTAAGTCACAGTGGGTCGCGAGAGACAATTCGGTTAAGTCATCTTCTTTGAATCAGCTAAGAGCTTCAGAAAATTCGCAAACGGGCGATATGCAGGCGGCGACATCTAGCCTGAAAGCGGCATTCTCCACATATGACGATAACCGGGCAAACGCTTTGGCGCCTTTGGAAGCCGATGCTTTGACGGATTCGTCTCAGCATTCTTTGAGTTATCAGCAATCTCTAGCGGCTAGCAAAAAGGCGGCTTGGCAGGCTCTGGTTAATAGCCAACCTGGGTCAAGGGCGAACGTCGGACTTGCTAAGGCGATGGGACAAGAGGCCTATTTGGCTTCTATGGACATTGAAAACTCGAGATATGCCTCCAGCGTGGCCTCGGCACTAGAGGTCTACAACAATAGTCTGCGAACCATTGGAAAGACGTCGGTAGATTCGTTTGAATCTGATCTAGCAGCTTACGCAAGTGCGATTCGTGACGCTGGCGGAAACCTGGAAAATCAAGCATTTGCTTCACTTCAAAAGCTGTCTAGTCAATTATCCGATGCGGAAAAAGCCTTAGATCAAGCAATTGCCCAAGAGGAAGCAACGAAAAACAATACTTTGGTTGATGATTATGTCAGCTACTTTAAGGATGTTATTGCCGCAGAGGTTCTCTACAAGACTGAATTACTAGACGACGAGTTAGCTGCTGGGGCTGAGTTGGCATGCTCCCCAAAAACTGGTCCATGTGTTATGAGAGTCTAGAGGCCAATTTCGGCCAAGGAGACTCCCATGACCAAGAAGCGTAAACGACGTAGTCCCGAACAGATCGTTAAAGCCCTGCA
>NZ_PUIA01000012.1 GCF_002967715.1 Blastopirellula marina | reverse complement strand
GGCACTGCTTTAGATCTCAGCGAACTGAGAATCGTAAGTAGCACACTTTGGTAATAACCATAACTCTATGAAATTGCATCGTTTGTGTCGCAACAAAGCTTCCATCGAACTCTCAATCTGCCAGTGGTAAATTGAAAATCGAGATCCACTTTGCTACGCAAAATGCCATCTACCAACCAAATTGTCAAAGATCATGAGCACTTCTTGGTGAAGTGAGTTTTCCCTGTCGAGGAATTACTCTCAACTGGAAGGACGCAATGTATCACCGGACGGCCGCCATTGTCAAACGGGGGTGGTGAGAATTTGGCCATGATTTTTGGGTGTATGTTGTAAGTGGCGTTAGGTGAAGGGGTTAGGGCTTCGCGAAATCTTTGCATTTCGTGCTAGATGCTGAAATATGAGGTGGGAGGTGGCTATTGAACCTGCTCTGACGACAGTAAATAGGGTGCTTCGAAACGATATTCGACGTCCTTTTGTGTCACGTTGAGCCCAAGAATTCCTACTTCAAGGTCCTTTTGAAGGGTACAGCGACGCTCTAAAACCTTTCGCCATGTGGAGTTATCGTACGTTGCCGAGAGAATTAACCGGTCTTTGCGGCGTTCAAGTCGCAGCGTGATGGGTTTGTCTTCCATGGGGAAGTTGCCGCCACCAACTAATTGCCCCTGTTCATATTGCTCGCAGCTCAGGAATACCGCGTTGGCCTCGCCACTTCCTGTACGTGTCCAGCGAAGGAGGTTGCGATCGTCTTGCCACACGAGGATTCCGGCGGCGATATAGCTGGCGTGCCCTTCGACTCCTGATTTGGCTTGGGGCCGTGGGAAATCGCCTACACGAACTTCATAGAGAAAGTCCCCCACGATTTTCTGCATGACGCGAGGAGCGTTGGTTACTTGAAGCCGAGGATTCATGTCGTGCAATCCGGCGGGAATCGATAACGAGATGCCTGATTCCACGAAATCAACCGGGCAGTTTCCTACAGGGTCGACGACTTCGCCCCAGCCGGGGATTTCTTCAGCGTTTAGCGTCGCAGATGCCATGAAGTAACTGAGTGAAAGAATCAATAGTAGGCGAAGGGCCATGAAAGTGGGTCCTTGCGAAGCGGGCAAAAGGCAAGAAAAACAGCGGATCGCGTCTTGGCCCGATTCTATCATTCACTCTAGAATTCACGACTACAAAAATGAGCATTGCGACATCCCAGCAAGCGGCGACGATGCTCAAGAGTCTGCCGCAATGTTTCGAGCAGAACGAGTCTTTCCGCAACGTTGTCCAGGCCCTTCAGCAAGGGAAGGATGCTACGTTGGAAGGAGTCTGGGGCTCAGCCTGCGCGCTGGTTGCCGCCGCATTCCAAGGTGACGTCTCACCCCATGTCGTGCTTGTCGCACCGCATCTGACGGAAATCGACAAGCTGTCCGAAGCATTGCCGCTGTTTTCCAATGTGGATGTCGCAGCTTTCCCGGCCTGGGAGTCTTCACCGGATGAGCGTCGATTGCACGACGAGATCTATGCTGCTCGGCTGAGAATCTTGAAGCAGTTGGTTTACGGCAAGTGCCCTTCCCTTCTGGTTACGTCGATCGAGAGCTTGATCCAACCGGTTCCGGGCAAAGACAACATCGTTGCTAATAGCCGCCGCCTAGAAGTTGGCCAGCGGTTGATTCCGGAAGAACTCGGCAAGTGGCTGCTCGCTCATAAGTACCATTCGACAACGGCGGTGGAACTGCCTGGCGAGTTTTCGCTGCGCGGGGGCATTCTCGATGTCTTCGCGCCCGATTGGCAAGGGCCAGTGCGTGTCGAGTTGTTCGGCGACGAGATCGAATCGCTTCGCGAGATCGATATTCAAACCCAGCGCAGTGTCGGTTCCCTCCAGCAAATCGATATTACGGCTCTGCGGCACTCGCGAGACTACCAAGGTAGTTTCATCGATTATCTACCGGAAGACTCGGTGTTTCTGCTGATCGAGCCCGATCAGATGAAGCAAACCGCGAACGATTATCTCAAACGGGTCGACGACGTTCGTGACGCGTTCGAGTTTGCCGAAACCATTGTTCGATTAAACGACTTTCGCAAGGTGTCCGTGGCAGGCATCTCGAGCGGATCGTTTAACGTTACCGCAAATTTAAACTTCGAGTCCGTCGAACAGTTTAGCGGTGATGTCGAGCGGGTTCGCGGCGAACTGGACGTTGTGAGCCAGAATCTCGACGTCGTCATCGTTTGCCAGACGCAGGCCGAGGTCGAGCGTCTGCACGAAATCCTCGATGCCACGCAGGTCGCCAAGACGGGACGACTGCACTATGTGCTGGGGGAGCTGCACCAAGGTTTTCGCTTTCGCGACGGCCAACTGGTGCTGGTAAGTGGTAACGAGATATTCCATCGCGGGGCTCTGCATCGCACTAAGACGCGGCGTCTGGGCAAGGTCATCGATAGCTTCCTCGACCTTAAGAAGGGGGATCTGGTCGTTCATCTTGGTCACGGGATCGGTCGCTACCGAGGCTTGCGCCTGATCGAAAAGCAAGGACATGCCGAAGAGCACTTGATCCTTGAATTTCATGGCGAAACTAAGATTTTTGTCCCGGCTTCGAAGATCGATCTCGTTCAGAAATATGTCGGCGGCAGCAAGACACGGCCACCACTGGCGCGAATTGGTGGTGTTGTCTGGAAGAAGCAGAAAGAGAACGTCGAGAAGGCGGTTAAAGATCTCGCGGCCGATCTGTTGCAGGTTCAAGCGGAACGAAAAAGCCGACCAGGGATCGCTTTCGCGGAAGATACCCGCTGGCAGTACGAGTTCGATGCGTCGTTCCCTTATACGGAAACGGACGATCAGGCTCTGGCCATCGCGGCCATTAAGCAAGATATGATTCAGCCCCGACCGATGGATCGCCTGCTGTGTGGCGATGTCGGTTTTGGCAAGACCGAAGTTGCCATGCGTGCCGCGTTCAAGGCGGTCGACAATGGTTACCAGGTCGCCGTCCTCGTGCCAACTACCATTCTGGCCGAACAGCACTATAAAAGCTTTCGCGAGCGGATGGCTGAGTTTCCTTTCACGATTGCCCGCCTCAGTCGATTTGGCACGGCCAAAGAACAGCGGGAAGTGGTGGATGGACTCAAGAATGGGACCGTCGACGTTGTCATTGGTACGCATCGATTGGCGTCGAAGGATATCGAATTCCAAAACCTGGGGGTCGTCATTATCGACGAAGAGCAGCGTTTTGGCGTCGAGGTGAAGGAGCGGTTAAAACATCTACGTACGACCGTTGACGTTCTTACCATGACAGCGACTCCCATTCCGCGAACGCTACATATGTCGCTGGTGGGGGTTCGCGATATCAGCAACCTGGAAACTGCCCCTAAGGATCGAATCGCGGTCGAAACCAAGGTTTCGCGATGGAGCGACGAACTCATTCGACATGCTGTTTTGCGGGAACTGAACCGCGGTGGACAAGTCTATTTTGTGCACAATCGTGTACAAGATATCCAGCTGGTCGCTGCCAAACTGCAACGCATCGTGCCGGAAGCCAAGATCGGAATCGGTCATGGGCAGATGGCCGAAGGGGCACTCGAGCAGATGATGGTCGACTTTATTGACGGGAAGTTCGATTTGCTGCTGGCGACGACGATCATCGAGAGTGGTCTCGATATTCCCAACGCGAACACCATCTTTGTCGACGAGGCCGACCGTTACGGCCTGGCTGATCTGCATCAATTGCGTGGTCGCGTAGGGCGGTCACACCATCGTGGTTATTGCTATCTGCTGCTCGAGCCTGGCAAGCACCTCACGCCAATCGCTAGCAAACGCTTGCATGCGATCGAAGAGTTCAGCCACATGGGGGCCGGGTTCGCGATTTCGATGCGCGACCTCGAGATTCGCGGAGCTGGTAACATACTCGGCACCCAGCAGAGTGGTCACATTGCGACGGTTGGCTACGAATTGTACTGTCAGCTATTAGAGAGCGCGGTACGAAAGCTGCAGAAGATGCCGCCGAAGCTGACGATCGATGTCGATATCGATTTGCCTGTTGAAGCTTTTTTGCCAGACGATTACGTCGGCGACATGCGGCAGAAGATCGATCTTTATCGGCGTATGACTCGCATAGCTTCGGACGATGATCTGAAGCAAATCGAAGAAGAGATGCGCGATCGATTCGGGCCGACGCCTGAACAGGTGGAAGAGCTCTTGCGGCTGGTTGCACTAAAATTAGATGCCGCTTTTTGGCAGGTTTCCGCGATTTACGTCGAGGAAGAGGTCGATCAAACTTTTCTCGTCTTCGTATATACCAATGCGTCTCGAATCCAGCAGCTAGCAAAGCTACGTGGCAAGAAAGTCCGTGTCGTGGACGAGACACGAGCCTATATTCCGCTGCCAGATGCCAGCATGAATGGATCGGAATTGCTCGATTTTTCGAGAATGATGTTGCGTGCTAGTTAGGTGCGTTCCTATACTCCGCCCGCAATTTTCTTGCGCGAGCGCGGCCGGATGCCGCAATCGAATGGGAACTCCTCATGGATGGGAAGTCAAGCAACGTGATTTCAGCTGCTAACGCGACTAGCAAAAACATCGGTCTGAGCACCCTAACTGCAGGCCTCATGCTTAGCTCCGTCCTGCTATATCCGAGTGAAGCGTCAGCACAGTTCGGCTGGCTGAACCCTTGGAAAGGGGAAGAGGCCGCAGCGGCTCAGCAAACCCCGTCTGATCCATTCTCCCAGCGTCGCGCCGCGAGTGAACCTCAGTACCGAACGGCCGCGCGAACGGGGCCCAGTGTCGGAAGCTATCCAAGTACCTCGTCTCCTGCGGGTGGTGGCGCGACGGCGGTGATCTCCGATATGCCGAACTATCCACCCCAAAGCGGCTACAACTATCCGCAAACTCAGGCATCGACACCAACGTACCCTACAACCAGCTACCCTGTTGCCGGTCAGCCCAGTTACCAGGCAGTTCCACCTCAAAGCAATTTCAATCCGTCGGGACCTCCGCAGGTTGCCAACTTGCCACAGCGACCGGTAGCAGATCGGACGAAAGAAGATCTCTTCGAGCCTGCTCGTATCGTGGCCATCGTCAACGGCGAACCGATTCTCGCTGGGGATATCTTGGGGCCGGTGAATCAGATGATTGAAGAGAAGATGGCATCGCTCACCCCTGAGCAGCGAGAAAGTGTTGCGCCGGAGGAAATCAAGCAATTTAAAGAGCAGGCCTTGAAGCAGATGCTGCCTGGGCTGATTGACATCAAGGTGGTTTACCTCGACTTCCTGCGGGCCGTTCCGTCCGATCGGATGGAAGAGATGCAGGGCATGCTTGGTAAGAACTACGAAGAGTATCAGCTTGAAACCGACATGAAGAACGCCGGAGTGAACACGCCAGCCGAACTGGATATGAAGCTTCGCGGAATGGGTGGGTCACTGGAAAAGAAGAAACGACAGTTCGTCGAGAAGCTGGTTGCCCAGCAACAGATCCAACGAAAGATCCGGAAAGACGAAGAAGTCACCCACCAGCAAATGCTCGACTATTACAACGAACATGCGCAAGAGTACGAAAAGTTGGCCAAGGTGAAATGGGAACAACTGATGGTGAAGTTCTCGGAATTTCCCAATCGCCAGGCTGCCTGGGAGGCCATGGCCAGCATGGGCAATCAGGTGCTACGTGGGGCCCCCTTAAACGCGGTGGCCAAGCGTGAATCTCAAGGAATCAA
The DNA here is from genome assembly GCF_002967715.1 of Blastopirellula marina. Taxonomy (NCBI): domain Bacteria; kingdom Pseudomonadati; phylum Planctomycetota; class Planctomycetia; order Pirellulales; family Pirellulaceae; genus Blastopirellula; species Blastopirellula marina. Next base: position 40,045 of record NZ_PUIA01000012.1, on the reverse strand, counting down.
GGCCTCCAGCGGTGGTCAGTACGACTGGACTCGCCAAGGGAGTTTGAAAAACGAAACGGTCGATCGGGCTATTTTCAGCCTGCCGATTGGCGAACTCAGCCCCATTATCGAGTCGCCAGAGGGCTTTCATATTGTGCGTGTTACCGAGCGGGAAGACGCAGGCATGGTCCCGTTTACCAAGGCCCAGGTCGAGATCAAAGAAAAGATCCAGAACGAACGCCGCCAAGAGCAAATGCAGATCTATATCAAAGACGTAAAGTCCAAAGCTCAAGTCTGGACCATCTTCGACGAGGCCAAATAGTTGGCTGTACGTTGGCCCTTCGGCAGGGGGTGTGGCTGCCGGAAAACCCTGTGTGAACGGGAAATCTTACTGAGTTTTCCTCGCTTTTCTCTTAACTATTGGGGCATTTAATTCGCCTGTTCTGCCACAGAAATATCTCTCGTTTCGTAAGAATTAAAATAAGCGGTACTTATGTCAGGCGAATGTTTCAGTACCGCCTATTTTGTTGGCTCCTACAATCGAGTAAAGTAGCGGTCAAAAGTTAATGTTCAGAGTTTCGTTCCGCGCCATCAACTCAATGCATCGTGCCATCATCGGTGCCTTCACCCCGCCGCGGAGAACATGACTGCCCTGAAATTCTTCAGGGGAGCCAGCGTACGCACCCAGTGAGGAAGTCTGCATGTCCGATACTGCCAAGCTAATGCTCGATGGAAAAGAAATCGAACTGCCTGTTGTCGTAGGTAGTGAAGACGAGAAGGCGGTTGACATCTCGAAGCTTCGTGGCGGAACCGGCTACATCACACTGGACGAAGGGTATGTCAACACCGGCTCTACCACTAGCGCCATCACTTATCTGGATGGGGAAGCTGGTATCTTGCGGTACCGCGGTTATCCCATCGAAGAACTCGCGGCCAATTGCGACTTTGTCGAAGTCATGTACTTGCTGATCTACGGCGAACTTCCGACCGAAGAACAGTTGACCAACTTCCGCAATTCGATTCGCCGTCACACGATGCTGCATGAAGACATGCGGTCGTTCTACGATGGTTTCCCACGCGACGCCCATCCGATGGCGATCCTGTCCAGCGTGGTCAGCGCCCTGTCTACGTTCTATCAAGACTCACTCGACCCGCACGATCCTCAGCAGGTCGAAGTTTCGATCCACCGCTTGCTGGCTAAACTGCCAACGATTGCTGCTTACAGCTACAAGAAGTCGTTCGGGCAACCGTTCATCTATCCGCAGAACGACCTGTCATACTGCGAAAACTTTCTACAGATGATGTTCGCCGTTCCGAGCGAACCGTTCCACGTCGACCCAGACTTCGTCGACGCGTTGAACTTGCTGTTGATCGTGCATGCCGACCACGAGCAGAACTGTAGTACCTCGACCGTTCGCATGGTCGGTTCGGCTGATGCGAACTTGTTCGCTTCGATTTCCGCAGGCATCAGTGCTCTATGGGGCCCTCTGCATGGTGGTGCTAACGAAGCCGTGGTGAACATGCTGGAAGAGATCATCGACAACGGCGGCGACGTTGATAAGTACGTTGAACTGGCCAAAGACAAACAAAGCAAAGTTCGCCTGATGGGCTTCGGGCATCGCGTCTACAAGAATTTCGATCCGCGAGCAACGATCATCAAGAAGGCTTGCGATCGCTTGCTGGATAAGCTCGACATCAAGGATCCTTTGTTCGACGTTGCCCAGAAACTCGAACACGCGGCTCTCAACGACGAATACTTCGTCCAACGCAAGCTGTACCCGAATGTCGACTTCTATTCCGGCGTGATCTACCGAGCGATCGGTATTCCGGTTCAGATGTTTACGGTGCTGTTTGCCATGGGGCGTCTGCCAGGCTGGATTGCCCACTGGAAAGAAATGCAGGGTTCGCCAACCAAGCGTATCTGTCGTCCCCGCCAGATTTACACCGGCGAGACGAAACGAGAGTTCGTCCCGATCGAAAAGCGATAGCATCGCTAGTTCGTCAACATCGCAGCTATCAAAGAGGACGTGTTCGCACGTCCTCTTTTTCTTGAATCAGGCTGGCCAAATCTTGCCAATGCCAGCAGAGCATGCGGCCGCGTATCCGGAAAAGTTTACCTAAATAGTCAAACTTTTGGTGATCGTTTGAGGTCGGCTACGGCGTTGTGTCGATAAATACCGTTGTACGTCTGGGGACTACGAAAGATCCTCAGCATGGGTTCAGCGACGGAGACGCAACAGAACGATGATTAAGCAAATTATCGGTACCACGGCAGTGATCGCTACTTGGGTCGTTCCGTCGATTGCCATGGCTCAGGTTTCGGCCATCAAGTTGTCGCATACCATTCAGCTACAACCCGATTCCGAGCGACTTCATCCGCCGGTTGTTTCTCAGGTCGAAATTCACCCGACCGGTAAACTGATGGCGGTTGCCGGAGACGATCATTTTGTGCGAATCATGGAAGTCGCCACTGGGCGTGTGATCGTAACGCTCAAAGAACATACCGATTGGGTCCGAGCCGCACAGTTCTCGCCCAATGGCAAGCTGCTGGCCACCGCCGGAAACGATCGCCAGGTACTGTTATGGGACGTACAGGAAAACATCCAACTGCGTAGTGGAAGTGAATTTCCTAGCGTCATCACCGCGGTCGATTTCAATCATGATGGAACCCAATTGGCCGTCGTGGGCTTCGGTGAGTCGGTCGTTGTCTACGATGCAAACACTGGCAAGAAGGTCCATCAATGGAAGACTGCCGGAAACGATCTGCGGGCAGTTGCTTTTTCACCCGATGGCAAACTGGTTGCCGCTGCCGGACGTACAGGTGTTATTCGTGTTTGGGATGCCGTTAGCGGCACTCAGGTGAAGGATATCCGCGCACACAACGAGCGTATCCACGGTTTGGCGTTTTCCGACGATGGTGCGCAGATCATCAGCGGAAGTGAAGATCGCAAGCTGACCGTACACAACGTCAACACGGGACAGGAACTCGCTTCGATGCCTACCGGCGATGCGAAGGTGTTTTCCGTTTCGCTTGTTCAACCACGCGTCATTGCCACAGGTGGAAGTGATAACGAAGTTCATCTGTGGAGCTTAGATACGTACGAAGAGATTGATCGCCTGACAGGCCATGATGGCACTGTCTCGACGCTTGCGGCTCAAGGGCAAACGATGGTTTCCAGCGGTTTCGATACCACGATCCGCGTTTGGGACCTGGGTAACTCGCGTCAAAATCCCCCCCCCGTGTTAACGGTTCCGGTCAGCCGTTTCTCGAATTAATTAGGTCACCATTTTCGCAGGGATGCGAAAGTAAGGCACAGGAGTCGCCTGATGGGTTTCCACTATCGAGACGCATTGCGTCGTTTTCGTAGCTTTTTTGGTGGCGGCAAGAATGCTGCATTTCATCGTCCGGTTCGCTCGCGAGGTATTGAAACCCTCGAAGCACGCCGCGTGATGTCGGCTGATCCGATTCGTCTGGGTGCGATCTACCACGAAGAAGACGGCGCTGGTGGTGACGACCACGGCGATACGTTCATTGTCACCTTCGATGGAGGTGCTGACGGTACCCAACTGAACCGGCTCATCATCGATGGCGACCAGATTCAAAACTTCGGCAACCTGCCCGGTCTCAGTGCTGGCGACGTGATCTTCGATATCACGCCAGGCGGCCTGGGGGCGGATTCCGCGTTTCCATTCCAGGTCATTTCCGCCAGCGGCATCGATTCGATCAAAGCAACCGTGACTGATGGTGGAAGTCGTTTGATCCTGGACTTCACCGGCTTTGATGCAGGGGAAGAACTGCGGTTCTCGATCGACGTCGACGAAATCATTATCTACGATCCGAACAACCCGGACGAAACGCTGATCGACCCGATCGCATCGGGGGCGGAATTCCACGGGACACTACTCACCGGAGAATTCTCGGCGGCTCACTACGAGAACGCCACGGTCAATACCAAGTTCATCGACATGTACGATGCCAAGTTGGCCGAGTCAGGCTTGAACCTCCCGGCCGACGATTCGACCGGACACCGCGACCGAACTGACGGTGCGTTCGGCAGCATCGTGCAGCAGCCACTTCCAATCAGCATCAGTGGTACGGTCTATCACGACCCCAACCTAAGCTTGACGCAAGACGCCGGGGAACAAGGCATTGCAGGCGTTTCGCTCACGTTGTGGAAGAAAGAAAACGGCCTCTTCGTCAACACGGGGCATACCGTCACGACTGATGCCAATGGTAACTACCTGTTTGGTGAAAACCTGGGACTGCAGCCAGGCACTTACCAGGTTCGCGAAACTCAGCCTACCGGCTACTTCAGCGTTGGGGCCGTGCCAGGTACTGTCGAAGGAACGTCAACTGGTTCGACCGTCTCTGGCGATCCGGACATCCTGACCGAGATCAGCATCCCGCTGGGCGGCACGGCAGCGATCGACTACGACTTCGCCGAAGCGACTCCGGCGATGATCGATGGTTATGTCTATCACGACCGCGATAACGATGGCGTCAAAGAAGCGGGCGAAGAAGGCATCGCCGGGGTTCAGATCCGCGTCCAAGGGGTCGACGTGCTGGGCAATCCCCAGTCGTTCCTGGTAACGACCGATGCCAATGGTTACTACAAAGTCACCAACATGCCGCCAGGCGTCTACGAAGTACTGGAAGTCGTTCAGCCGCCAACCTATCAGGATGGTAAAGACACCGCCGGTACGGTTAATGGTGTGACCAAAGGAACGGCACACAACCCAGGCGATCGCATCAGCACCGTTACACTCAAGGGTGGTGAATCTGGTGTCAACTACAACTTCGGTGAAATTCGCCCTGCTGAAATCAGTGGCCACGTTCACCTGACCGATCCCGAAGGGAACTGCTACGGCGAAGGGATCGAAACGACCCCGATCGAAGGCGCTGTGATCAATCTGTACGACAGCCAAGGCAATCTCGTGGCTACCACCACGACCGATGCCAACGGCAATTACCACTTTGGTAACTTGCTGCCAGGCGTTTACACGATTGAAGAGATTACCCCGCCAGGACTGATCGACGGTGGTGACCATGTCGGTACCATCGACGGCATCCATGTTGGTAACCTGGACGGAAACGACCGTATTGCCGATATCGAATTGCTTTCAGGCGACTCAGGCGTCGAATACGATTTCTGCGAACACTTGCCTGCCAGCCTTTCTGGGTACGTCTATCACGACCGCAACAACAATGGAATCCGTGAAGCAGGCGAAGAAGGGATCGAAGGGGTACTCGTTCAACTGTATGACGAGAATAACATCCCGGTCGGCTTGGCAGTCACCGATGCCAACGGCTTCTACGAGTTCGTTGGGCTGTCGAAGGGGCAGTACCACCTCGCTGAAATCCAGCCATTCGAGTACATCGACGGTCTCGATACGGCAGGTACGATCTTCGGCACCACGGTTGGTGCAGCCGTGAATCCCGGGGACGAGATCAATACGATCGACGTCAAATGGGGCGACGAAGGTATCGAGTACAACTTCGGCGAAATCAAACATGGTTCGCTCAGTGGTTACGTCTATCACGACCGCAATGTGAACGGCACAAAGAATGCCGGTGAAGAAGGGATTGCCAACGTCACCATCACGTTGATCAATACCGACACCAACGAAACGTTCTTTACCACGACCGATGAAAACGGTTACTACGAGTTCCTGAATCTTGTGCCGGGCAACTATCGCGTTCTCGAAACGCACCCGATTGCCTACCAGGATGGAACCGACGAGGCCGGTACGATCAACGGCAGCGTCCGTGGTGTGGCCGTGAATCCGGGCGATGAAATCAACGGCATTCCCATCGGCAGCGACGAACACGGTATCAACTACAACTTCGGTGAGTTCCTGTACGCCTCGATTTCGGGTAGTGTTTACCTGACCGACGAGGACGGTAACTGCGATCACGAATCCGAGACCTCGCGTCCTGTTGTGGGGGCCGCGATTCATCTTTACGATGCTGCAGGCAACCTGCTGAAGTCGACCGTTACCGATGCCAACGGTGACTACTTCTTTGGAGAACTGCTGCCAGGCACGTACACCGTGGTGGAAGTCACCCCTCCAGGTTTGATCGACGGTGGCGACCACATTGGTACCATCAACGGTATTACCGTGGGTAACTTTGGCGGAAACGATCGCATTGAATCGATCGTCTTGATGGCTGGCCAGCATGGTGAAGAATACGACTTCTGCGAAAGTGAACCTGCCGATCTGTCGGGTTACGTCTACCACGACCGCAATAACAACGGGGTTCGTGAAGCCGGGGAAGAAGGCATCGGGGGAACGACTGTCCGGTTGTTCGATGAGAACGGCAACCTGGTGAACACGCTTGTCACCGATTCCAACGGCTACTATCACTTCACCGGTCTGACTAAGGGAATCTATCGCATTGTCGAAACCCAGCCGACCGGCTACCTCGACGGCCTCGATGCGGCCGGTACGATCAACGGTTCGACCGTCGGTTCGGCGACCAACCCTGGCGACGTCATTCACACGATTGAATTAAAGTTTGGTCAATCGGGTATCGAATACGACTTCGGCGAAGTACTGCCAACCTCGATTGGCGGTTTCGTGCACGTTGACCCAGATCAGGACTGCATCTTCGACGAAGGGGAGCAGCCTCTTTCTGGCGTGAAGATCACTCTGCTCGATGCAGGCGGCAACGAGATTGCCACAACCTTTACCGATGCCAACGGTCATTACCAGTTTGATGGTCTGCCGCCAGGCAATTACACCGTCGTCGAATCGCAGCCTACGGGTTACTTCCAGGGTGGGCAGATCGACCACAACGGCTTGGCGGACGCCTCGGTAACCGACGTCATCTCGAACATCGTGACCCATTCCGGCGAGCACCTCGACGAACACAATTTCTGCGAGTTGCCACCGGCTTCCCTGTCGGGTTACGTCTTCCAGGATGGTGCGGTCATCTCGAATGCCAGCGGCGAAGTGCCAGCCGATATCGCTTCGCTGCGTGACGGTCAACGGACGGCCGACGACACCCCATTGGCTGGCGTCGTGCTTGAACTTCGCGATGGCTTTTCGGGGCAGCCGATTTACGGCAACAGCGATACCGTGTTGCAGGGGATTTACGGCGACGGACCAATTCGCGTCGTTACCGATGCCAACGGCTTTTACCGTTTCGATGGGCTGAAGACAGGCTTCTATGCCGTCTATCAGATTCATCCCGATGGCTACATCGATAGCATCGATACCGTCGGTTCAACAGGCGGTTTAGCCGTGAATCCAGGTACCGTTGGTCCGGAAGTTTCGGCCTTGTCGATCGATCCAGGGCACGATGCGATCATCCGGATCTTTGTTGTTGGGGGAACTGAATCTCTGGAAAATAACTTCAGCGAAATCCGCGTGGTGCCATTTATTCCACCACCGGAGATTCCACCAGGAATTCCACCCGTTACACCTCCGCCGGTTGCCGTTCCGCCACCAACTCCGGAGCTGATTCCTCCTGCTGAACTGTTGGTATTGCCGCAGATCGTTCAACCATACGGTGGTTCGGCGGTGGGCTTTACCTGGCACTTGAGCGTGGTCAACGCAGGCGACCCACGTGGCAAGGAACCCGTTGCGATCTCGGAATCGTTCTGGCTTACCTCGGCCAACGGCGACCTCAATCCTTGGAATATCGAGAACCTCGGACAGGCAAGCTGGACCTTGCTGACCGACGGCGAAGATGGCGAGGAATCGGAACTGCTGCATCGCCTGTTCGGCTCGAAGGATGCTATTCCGGTAGCCGGCGACTTCAATGGCGATGGTGTCAGCGAACTGGGTGTCTTCATCGACGGTCACTGGTTCATCGATCTTAACGGCAATGGTCGCTGGGACGACGAAGACATGTACGCCAAACTGGGGCACGACGGCGACCAGCCGGTTGTGGGTGACTGGGACGGCGACGGCAAGGACGATATCGGTATCTACGGCAAAGCCTGGCCGAACGATCCTCGGGCCGTGAAGGAAGAGCCTGGTCTTCCGGATGCGGCGAACAGCTTCGTCTCGGTCGAGAAGCCGAAGAACATTCCGCCGAAAGAAGAGCATGCTCCACACGGCACGCGGGTGATGAAGGTCGCCCAGCACGGCAAGTTCCGTCAGGACCTGATCGACCATACGTTCCACTTCGGTGTGGGTGGCGATCATGCTCTGGTCGGTGACTGGAACGGCGACGGCATCAGCACGATCGCTGTCTTCCGTGGCGGTACCTGGCATGTCGATTCCAACGGCGATGGTCGCTGGAATCCGGAAGTCGATGCGGCATTCGCCTACGGCGAAGCAGGAGACATCCCGGTCATCGGCGACTGGAATGGGGACGGCATCGATGAAATCGGCGTCTATCGCGGCGGTAACTGGATTGTCGACGACAACGGCAACCACGTCATGGACCCGACCGACAAGGTCTTCCAGCTAGGCGAATGGGACGACGTGCCTACCGTCGGAGACTGGGACGGCGACGGCACCGACGATCCTGGCGTGTTCCACGCTAACAAGGAAGGCTCGGTTACGGTCGCCAGTCGCAAGGCCGGCTAATCAACTGAGTACAGCACTACTGCCGGACAACGCTCGTTTCCGGCAGTAAGTTGCCAGCAAACCACGAGAAACCCTCTTCGCCGCGGAAATGAACGCTGCGAACAGGGGTTTTTTCGTCGGGACTGAACACTTTCACACGCAGTGCCTCGATCGGCACGCTCACCGCACCAGGCCAACCCCACACGAAACGGCCGCTGTCGTACCAGCCTCCTTGCCCTCGTTCGAGCGTCTGCCAAGTGCCGTCGATCTTCACTTCCACTGCCCAGGCCGTATCGGGCTGAGGTTGATTCGGGTACGTGCCAGAGAGGGTCAGGAAGTTGATGCTGACCGGCTTATTCCATGTTGCTGTCCAGGTCACAGCTTGCTCTTCGCTAAGAACACCCAACTCGGCACCGCCAGCCACGCCGATCTCGTGCCACTGCGAATCCCGCACAAACTTGCCAGTCTTCGGGTTAAAGATCGGATCATGCATTTCACCTCGTTTGCCGGCATCGAACAGAGGAACGTTCGTCGAGATCTTGGCGTCGACCAGCAGATTATGCGCGGTGGATGGCAGTACAATCGCGGCTGGGTCGATCGTTCCGGCCCCAGAGATCAACTCCGCATTCGGGTTTTCTGGAGGCTTGGTCAGCGTCAGGTAGGCAAACAGGTCGAGGATTTCCGCTGGCGACAGTTGTTTCTCGATCCCCTCAGGCATCAAGGAAGTATCCGAGGTTTTCATCGCATCTACGTCATCCCGGGCAACCGTTTCCAGTTTGCCCCCTTGCATTTTCAGGACAACCCGCGCGTCGCTATCTTCGACCAATAGGCCCGACAGCACGCGACCTTCGGTCGTCAGCACCGTCACGGCTTGATAATCTTTGCCAATTACCAGGCTTGGGTCGAACACGTTCGAAAGCAGTTGTTCGAAGTTGCCACGCCCATTGACGGTGATTTCGGGGCCCACTTCCTGCCCTTTGCCATGCAGTTTATGGCACTGCCCACAAAGCTTGTTGTAAACTTCGATCCCGCGATGGGGATCCCCTTCGCCGGAAGAGATCAGCCGCCGCATCTGGGCGACGATAAACGTCCGCGATGGATCTCGGCCGGTCTTGATGGTGCCATAGATCGAGGCGATCTGCTGGGCGACTTCCTTGCTGGATGTGCTGACCAGCCGCTGAAGCTGATTAACCGACAGGATGTCTTTCGGAACCTTCCCTTGTTCAATCTGCGAGAGCAGCAGCAAGGTCCACGCCGGTCGCTGTAGCAGCACTTCTACCGCTTTGGGGCGGTTCTCGGATGAAAGGGTGTCGAGCCGTTCCAGCAGTAGCGCCGCTATGACATCGGAGTCCGATTTGCCGAGCGTCTGAATCACCCGCCCAATTTCATCTTGGCTGTTGTCGGTGGCGCTAAAGTATTTGGTTACTAAGGTTATTGCCTGCGGGTGGCCGGCGGAGAGCATCGCGTCGAGAGCGGCCACGCGTCGTTCGGTTGGCTGACCAGTCGTGGCAAAGACCTGGGGGGCAATCTTCATCGCATTGGCGTCATTCCAGGCCAACGCTAGATTGGCAGCATGATAGTAGCCTGGGTGCTGATTGCCGGCGGCCATGACTTCGGAAAGAGATCCGGCCAGTTCCGATTTGAGTTGCGCGAGTCGCTCGCCGGTAAGCTCGCGCGATTGTGTTTGCGCGGCAATTCTCTCCAGGCAGGCCGCCAGTTGCTCTTCCTGCCCCGGTTGAGAAGCGAGCAGTTTCACCAGCGTCGCCACGTGTTCGACCGAGAGCCCTGGTGTCCCCAGGATGCGTCCGGCTGCCCGTGGTAGCAGTGACAATGCCGCTTCACTTTGGACGTACGGAGTTTGCTGCATCAGTGCCAGATACTGCGGCGTTTCGTTTTCCAACTGCGGATGCAGGTTCTGCCAAACGATGTGCGGGATCAGCTTGTCCTCTGGCGAGTGGTGTAGCACTTCCAGCAGTGTTGGGACCGTTGGCAAGTAGTCGACTTGTGGGGCAAGCGTTGCGACCTGCAAGCGAACGTCCGGGCTTTCGTCGTGTGCCAACTTGCCAATCGCCTGGGCGATCGCTGGATTGTCGGAGGGGACGGTCCCTTGGTAACGAACGGCCCAGCTTCGTAATTGTGGATTGGTGTGTGAGAGCAGTTTTAAAGAGAACTTATCCGAAAGCTGGCGAGCGCCAATCAGCGACCATAATGCGTGAAGGCGAGTCTTTTGCGACGCCGATTCGTCCAGCACTAATGATTCGAGCTGGGGGATCGCGTTCTGGCTGGCACGTTCGGAAAGAACGCGTTGGGCCTGATCGCGATAGAATCGGTTCGAGGAAGCAAGCCGTGAGATCAACTGGTCGTCTGTCTCTTGATTCAGATCGTACGGTTGGGCACGTGGCGTGTTTTCAAAACGCACACGGTAGAGGCGTCCCTTCAGACGATCGACATCGCCTGGGCGGGCCCTGGCATCTTGGTAACAGTGATACCGGTCGTACCAGTCGAGCACGTACAGACACCCATCCGGGCCGGTCTTCTGATCGACCGGCATGTGCCAGACATCGTTGGCGGTCAGAAAGTCGGGACGCGGCTTGGCGAAGTAGGTAGAGCCTTCCCGCTGAAGAACATCGACATTCACGCAGCCACCGTGGATGTTCCCCATGTACAAGCAGTCGCGATACTCTTGGGGGTAGGCGTCGCTGTCGAAGTACTCGATCCCGCAGTACGCTGCCATCTGGTGTTTGTGCTTGACGATCGATTCAATCTTCCACGTATGTGGCGGATAGGGGCCGCCTTGTCGGTGGTAATAGCCGCTTTCGGTCAAATGCCACAAATGGTCGATCACGCAGGCACTGACAAATGCCTGGCCGTTGGGATCGAACGCGATCCCCCAAGGGTTACTGGTCCCTTCGCAGAACAACTCAAACTCACGCGTTCGCGGATCGATCCGGAACATAGCACAAGTGAACACAAAATCCTGGCCGCGATGTTTCACGTGGCTGTAGTTGAACACCCCGTTGAGCCCATACAGGTAACCATCGGGGCCCCAGGTCAACGAATTGGGAAGCTCGTGCGTATCGGTCCGTCCGAAGCCTGTGACGACGACTTCCGACTTGTCCGCTTTCAGGTCGCCGTCAGTATCTTGCAGAAAGAGAATATCGGGGGCATTCGCGACCCATACGCCGCCGTATCCTACGGCAATGCCTGAGGGGATATTCAGTCCCTCGGCGAAGACCGTCACCTTATCGATTGCCCCATCCTGGTCGGTATCTTCCAGAACCTTGATACGATCACGGCCTGGGCCAGGTTCCGACCGTGGGTACTCGAAGCTCTCGGTAACCCAGATGCGTCCCTTTTCATCGAACGTCATCGCCACGGGGTTCACGATGTCGGGTTCCGAGGCGACCACTTCCACCGAAAATCCACTGGGGACGGTCATCTTGGCGATGGCATCCTGCGGCGAAAGTGGCGGGCCTGGCACACCTTGCTGCCGACGCGGAACAAAGTTGTCTTCGTTCTCGGCGGCTTGTAGCGTTGAAGAAACGGTCAGCGTTAGTGTCGCAAACAGGGCAATTTGGAAGAGAAGACGATGCATCGGGGAGCTTTCCGGGGAGGGGGAGTAGGGCATGCCGGCAAGGAAAGGATCTCTACCCAATGTAAAATCTAATGGCATCCATTCCAATCAAAACGCCTGCAGGCTGTGAAATAAAGCAGGCCGCTTGTGAAATTGCTCTGATGACGAACTAGGCCAGATAGGCGGCAGCGATTAGTACGCCCAGCACAATCCAGATTCCCAATTGTTGGTCGGGGGGAGAGTAGAAGAGAGCGATACCCAGCCCAAGAAGCGTAAGGGTTGTTCCCAACAGGCCTGCAATCCGGCGGAACATCTGCACCGAAAGCTTCTCGGCCCCTGCACGAGCTTCTTCCGCACGCAATGGTCCCCAGGTTTCGGCCTCCATGCGTTTGTGTTCGTTGGCCATCATTACCTTGGCGGTTCGCAGGGCTTCGACCGCTTCCTGCTGTTGCTTCTTGTCTTCGGCGGTCATGAACTCTTTGGCTTGAAGTTCTTCGACCTTCTGTTGCAGTGGTCCGATCTCCGACGCTTCGCGCTGCTGGAACTCCTGCTCCGAGATGCTACGTTGGGCCGAGAGACCGTCGATGCGCGCCTGGTCGATTTGATCGCAGCCGCGGGTAAACACGATACAAAGCAACCCCAGCAGAATGCCTGACTTGGCGATCTGCATGAGTAGCATCGAGTCGACTTCGGAAGTGATGTCCTCGGTCGGTGGTGGCTTCATGGGGGTTGGGCTCAGTTGGGCGGAACTGGGTGAGCCTCCAGAAAAGCTTGAATCGCTCGATCGCCCAGACCGCGAGCGAAAGAGCCCATCGATCGTTTTGGCCGGTACCCAATCGGTGTATCCCGTACACCAGACCAGGGTATCGGCTTTGATGACCCCTTCTTCGGCAAGTTGCCAAAACTTAGTTGCCGAGACCGGGCCTACATGGGCATCATCGACGGCGTAATACCACCGAAGTTCCGATTGGGTCGAGCTAGACGAAGGCGAGGGCATTCGGGCCAATCCATTCCCAAGAGATGAGGTACGACAAGGGTGCTAAGGGAACGAGCAGGCTCATCCCGTTGGCGAATTGCCCGTCGGGTGGTCCGCACGTTTGTGGCAGCAAACCTGCTGAAACTATGGGGTAGTGAATTTAGTCATCAGTTGCAAGGGAATTTTACCCCGTTTAAACTTTCCTCAATCGAGGTTCACCTGCAATTATGGTACCTCTATTCTATCCCATGGCGATCCAGCCTTCCATAATCGCCTCCCGGACCAGAGTTCCCCCCTTTAATATCAAGGAATTGGCATGAAACGCCGGTACACAACGATCGCTTTGCTGCTGCTTACGTGCGCAGTACCCTCGCTGGCCGCAGAAAACGATCAAGATTGGCCGCAATGGCGAGGTCCCCACCGCGACGGTAAGTCGTCGGCGACCGGTCTTATTTCCAATTGGGAAGAAAAGCAGCCCAAGCTGTTATGGATGGCAGAAGGCCTGGGCGAAGGTTACGCCAGCGTCTCCATCGTGGGAAATGACCTCTACACCACCGGTAACTTCTCCGACGGCCAGGGCGTCGTCTGTTTCGATCTCGATTCGAAGAAGGTTGCCTGGAAACAATTGCTGACCCCTCAGGCTCCTAAGCATGGCTACCCCGGTTCTCGCTGTACGCCGACGGTTGACGGCGAAGACCTGTACGTCGAGATGTCGGAAGGGACTGTGGCCCGCTTGAATCGCAAATCTGGCGACGTCATCTGGAAGCGAAACCTGCAAGAGGAATATGGTGCCTCGCTGCCGACTTGGGGATTCGCCGAATCGCCATTGATCGATGGCGACCGACTGATTTGTGGTGCCGGCTCGTCGAAGGCCTTGCTCGTTTGCCTGGATAAGAAGACGGGTAATGAAATCTGGGTGACCCCACGCGGCGAAGCCGACTTGGGCGAAAAAGGGAAAGACGAAGCGGGCTACTCTTCGACTCTCGTCTGCAATGCGGCCGGAAAGAAACAGTACGTGAAACTGATTGGGCGCGGCTTGATCGGTGTCGATGCGACCACCGGCGACCTGCTGTGGTCGTACAACGGTGTTGCCAACGGTACGGCGAACATTCCCGATCCGGTGATCGATGGCGACTACATCTTCGCTTCAACCGGCTATCAAACTGGTGCGGCGCTGGTTCACCTGAAGAACGTCGGTGGCAAGATCGAAGCCGAAGAAGTCTACTTCCTCGATCCCAAGACCTTCCAGAATCACCACGGCGGCATGATCAAGGTCGGCGACTACATCTACGCCGGTACCAAGCACAACAGTGGTTTTCCGATCTGCGTTGAGATGAAGACCGGCAAGGTCATGTGGGGTGGTGACTTCCGCCCCGAAGGGAAGGGTTCAGCGGCGATTCTGTATGCCGACGGTAACCTGATCTACCGATATCAATCGGGCACTCTCGCTTTGGTGGAAGCCAACCCGAACGAGTATGTGTTAAAGGGGACGTTGACGCCTGAATTCCAAGAGAAAGAAAGCTGGTCGCATCCGGTTATCGTCGATGGCAAGCTTTACCTTCGTGAACAAGACAAGCTGATGTGCTACGACCTGCGTCCGTAAGACGCATGCTTTTTCACAGCAAACCAGGGCCGCCGAGCGATTTCGGCGGCCTTTTTTTGTCCCAAAACTGGAAGGGGTAGTTTCTAAGGGAGTTGTAAGCCCGCAATAGCTGTGATTAGATTGAAAAGTTCCCCAAAAGAGGATTTAAATTCTCTTGCGTTATTTTTTATGTTTCTGCCTGATGAGTTGATCTCGATGAGAAAAAAGCAAGTTTGGACCTTCCTAAGTACATTGGCCCTGCTGCTCGGTTTGGGCAATGTCGCACTGGCCAAGGAGCCGACAGCCACCGATCCTAAGAATTTCAAGGTCGCTGATGGTTTCAACGTTGAACTACTTTATTCGGTACCGAAAGATCGGCAGGGATCTTGGGTCAGCATGTGCGTTGGTCCTGATGGAAACCTGATTGTCTGTGACCAATACGGCAAGCTGTATCACGTGGCCGTGCCCAATGCAGGCACCCAAGGAGAAGTGACCGTCACCCCAATCGATGTCAAGATCGGTGGGGCCCAAGGTTTAATCTGGGCTTTCGACAGTCTATATGTTGTGGTTAACAGTGGGCAGTTCCCTAGCGGACTTCATCGCGTGACCGATAGCGACGGCGACGGCAAGCTCGACAAAGTAACCGAGCTGCGCAAGCTCAACGGTGGCGGTGAGCACGGTCCTCACGCGGTCATGCTGCACCCTGATGGCAAGCACCTGGTGGTTGTCTGTGGTAACCAGACCAATTTGACTGACTTTACTACTTCCCGCGTACCGCAAGTTTGGGACGAAGATCTGATCCTGCCCCGCATCTACGGTCGTGGGTTCATGCGAGACAAGATGGCTCCGGGCGGTTACATCGCCAAGATCGATCCCGAAGGGAAAGAGTGGGAACTGATGGCCGTTGGTTTCCGCAACGAATACGATGCTGCATTCAATCGCGACGGTGAGCTGTTCACCTACGATGCCGACATGGAATGGGACTTAAACACCCCTTGGTATCGCCCAACCCGCATTTGCCATGTGGTCAGTGGTGCTGAGTTCGGCTGGCGTAATGGTTCCGGCAAGTGGCCTGCATACTACCCAGACAGCACCCCAGCTACGGTAGATATCGGCCCAGGCTCGCCCACCGGGGTCGCGTTCGGCTACGGGGCTGACTTCCCCCAGAAATACCAAGACGCGTTCTACGCATGCGACTGGAGCTACGGCAAGCTATACGCTGTGCATCTGGAAGAAGATGGTGCTTCCTACAAGGCTACCGCCGAAGAGTTCATCACCGGCACGCCTCTTCCGCTGACCGATATCGTTGTCCGCCCTGCCGACAAGGCGATGTACTTCACGGTGGGTGGTCGTAAGGTTCAGTCCGGTCTTTACCGTGTCACCTACACCGGCGACAAAGGGGCCGACGCTGCTGTTGCTTCCAGCAAGAGCGAGGCAATGAAGCTTCGCCGAGAGATCGAAAAGCTGCACCTCTCGAAAGATCCCGCTGGACTGGACCTCGCCTTGGCGAACCTGGGAAGCGACGATCGCTTCATCCGCCAGGCCGCACGAATCGCCCTGGAGCACCAGGCTCCTGCTTCATGGCAGGAAAAAGCCCTCGCTCTGAATGATGCCAATAGCGTGATCAACACGGCGATTGCCTTGGCTCGTACCGGCGACGACTCGCTGCGTGGCCAGGTTTTGGACAAGCTCGACACGATTGACTACGCCGCAGTCAGCAAGTCGCAAAAGCTCGACCTGCTGCGGGCTTACGGTCTGGTGTTGATGCGTATGGGAGAGGACGCTTCCGTGCGTGATCGCTACCTGAAGAAGCTTGAGCCGCTGCTGCCGGCCAAATCGCCGGAAGAAAACCGGATGTTGGCCGAACTCCTGGTTCGTCTGCAATCGCCGACCGCGGCACCCAAGCTGGTGGCTCTCCTGGAAGCTACCCCCACCCAAGAGCAGCAGATCGAATTGGCTAAGAGCCTGCGACTGTTGAAAGCTGGCTGGACCAACGATCTGCAAGAGCGATACTTCCGCTGGTTCCACAAAGCGGCCACGTACCGCGGCGGGGCAAGCTTCGACTTGTTCGTTCAAGACATTAAGAAGGAAGCGGTCGAGAACCTCACGCCAGAACGTAAAATGGCCCTCGCTGCCATTCTGGAGCACAAGCCAGCTTCCAATGCTCCTGTCTTCAGCGGCAAGCCACGCACGCTGGTAAAGAAGTGGGCCGTGGAAGACCTGGCCGCCGTGGTCGAGCCTTCGGCTTTGAAGAATCGAAACTACGAAAAAGGTCAACAACTGTTTGGTGAAGCGAGCTGCTTTGCTTGCCATCGGTTCGATGGGCAGGGGGGGGCGATCGGTCCTGACTTGACGGCTCTCTCGGGACGCTTCAGCCCGCGTGACATCCTGGAATCGATCATCCTGCCCAGCAAGCAGGTGAGCGACCAATACCAGGCGGTCAAAATCTTGACCGAAGACGGCAAGGTGGTCGTTGGTCGTATCGTGAACCTGAACGGGGACACGATGCAGATCAACACCAACATGCTCGACCCGAACGCCATGACCGGCGTCAATCAGAACCAGATCGAAGAGATCGTTCCGTCGGACAAGTCGATGATGCCGGAGGCCTTGTTAGATAACTTCACCGAAGACGAGATCAAGGACCTGATGGCCTATCTCCTCTCGCGTGGTGATCGCAACAGCGGCATGTTCGCTGAGAACTAACGCTGGCCAAACAAGAAAAAAAGAAAACCACGATGGCGAATCCATCGTGGTTTTTTATTGAGTGCCGAAGAGAGGACTTGAACCTCCACGGGGTTAACCCCCACTAGGACCTGAAGTTAAGAAATGACCATTTTAATACTATGCGAATTACACGCTAACACCATATGACGCAATAGGTTGCGGGATTTTTCCATATTACTCCAATACCATCTGAATGGCACCGAAATGGGCCATGTTGTCCGCAAAATGTCCGCAAAAAAATATAAGGTGGACACATCTTTTGGAGCGGCTTCGGCGGAGCAGTCGATTGAGGTGGCGCTAAGCCATGCGGAAGTACATTTTACCAACGAATAATTTGTTTAACCTTAAGCAGCACGCCAGTTGAATCTCTACCACCATTCCGGCAATAAGAGATTTCCATTAGGGTCGATGAAGTTTCGCTCTTCGTCATCTCCGTAGGTAGGATCGGCGTTCGGACGCCATACGACAGCAACTTTCTCTTTAAAACCACCGATAAGCGAAAATACACCTTCTCCCAAGGTTTCTCCTGCACCATTGATCAATCGGACCTCCGGTTGCCCAGAAGGAGAAATCATTCCGGCTTGGAAACGATTGAATCCAACCACATCCAGCACATCAAACTGAGGCTCTAAGACGAAGTGACCATCTCGATCGACCAATCCCCACTTTTCATTCTTCTTAATAGGGATCAAGCCATCACTAAAGTAGGCACCGATCATCGTTCCCTCGACTCGCCTGACTTCCTCACCGTTGGTGTCAACCCAGCCGATTTGCTCGTTAAGAAATTCGACAGGCAACAGACCTTCCGCTTCGAGACCGACATGATTAAATGTGCTCTTGCCGACTCGTGAACCAAAGCAATCGACGACAACGCCAGTCTCAAATCTAAACGTAAGATAAGCACCCGTAAAACGGCGATCAGTTCGGAAATTTTTGATTTGGCGAAATAGGTCCCCTATGAATTCTCCTTTTCTGTTGATTCGCCGTTCCTTGCGCCCGGCATCATCAGGGGGCACGCCTACCGTTGCCCCATGCTTATCAAAAGCTTTGGCATTCCGAAACATCGGCTCTATCGTCCATTCACCGTTTGTATCCAAATAGCCGCACCTCTTAGAGCCAGCGTCGGTCGCCGCGAGTAATCCCTGGCATACCCCGGAATTATCGACTCTAGAAACGTCTGGTAGATGGCAACGAACGGCTCCGTTTTCATCAAGCAAAACGTACTGTTTTGGAGATCGAGTCTCCAACGCAACCGCGATTCCCTCGTTGCTCTCGTAAGCATTCAAAAACGCAGGTTCAACGATGACCTCTCCCATGAGATTTCGATACCCGAACCGATCACCTCGTCGAAATGGCAACAACATAGAATTGACCTTTTAGTTAGAAATGACGATCAGGTATCTCCCGTCGATCAGGCGGACAAACTGTACCCCGTGCACGAAGAGGAATAATTGAATTCTGGGGATCTTTTGAAAGGCCATCATATATTTCGTTAAGCCGCCGATTATGGTCCAAGGCGCTTTCGATCCTGTCACGGTATCGATCAGCGATTCCATTAACAAATTGATCGAGTTCTTGGGCACCAACTGGGAACGGATGCAACTCATCAATCGCCGCTATTGCTACAGCTTCTTCATGGCTTTTTCCATCGCTTCGCAATTGATTGTATGCCATAAGAGCTCCAATAAGCGGCAGCATTTTTCCTCCATATTTTGCCGTCAAGTCAGCTGTGTCACCCAGATAGGACAAAATCTTTCGTAACTTAGCATTGGAGATAGGTCTGAGACCGGCAATCTTTATTGAAGTAACTGGAAAGGGTTTTTCAGGAAATCTTTTTCTTCCATGGACGTCATTTTTCCATCGTTTTACTTCTGAAACCCCTTCCTCTGCCGCGACATTGAACTCATGCAAAAACCGCTCTGTTTCACTCTTACAAGCACTCTCATCGGAAATATCGTCGATGAATCGTTTAATAAATTCTTGCTGCTCATGAACGGACAATTTCCGACTGTCGTCTAATCGATCATGCAGTCTCTGCCGAAGTGCTTCTCTTGCATAAGCGGTATATCCTGTCGAACTCCCATGAGCCGTCATATTATGTGTATTATCCTTAGGTTGAATGTTGCCATAAGAATCGAGGAACCAGTAAAGCGACTCATCAAATCCGAATTCTAGCCACAATTCAACAGGAATTGGGTGATGTCCTGTTCCTTCTACGGGGTATGTTCCAACCCAACGTTTTTTTAGTCCGTCTGGATCGTTAAATAAGATAGGATCATTACCCACGTACCGATACAGATTCGGATCTTCCGCCTCGAACTCGATCGGGTCTTGACTCGCCCAACGGCCAAGTGAGGCGATGTACCAACGCTCGCTATTGTACTGCAGCCCAGTCGCCTCATCCAAGTAACGAGCTGTAAACCCGAAGCCTGCCGTATCGAGCGATCCGTTCGTTTCACTTAAGACAATTCCGAAGCTGTCGTAAGCGATGTGGTTGACGACACTGGTCGTATCGGCCACGTCATCATACTCGGCCCAATCGCGGATCGTGTTTAGCTGATCGGTCAAAGCCCAATAAACGTCGCCTGCAGCGTTTTCATCGGCCAGGACCTGATCCACATTCGGGCCCCAGAGAAGCCGATGATCGACGTCTCCTGCGTCATCCAGCACCAGGATGATCTGGTTGCCGTCGTAGACAAAAGTGCCTGACGTATCGACAGTACCGTCCCCGTCCGTATCGTGCTCCCTCCCGATCATCCGATTCGAGTAGTCATAAACGTACTCGACCTTCTGCTGCTTGACGTCCGACGCGTCGTAATCGGTCACGCTGATCAGGTGGTTACGATAGTCCCACTCGTAAACAGCGTAACTGCCATCCGCGATACTGGTCCTTTGGGTCAGATTCCCTTCCGCGTCGAACGTGTAGTTGTATGTCCCGTCGGAAAGAAGCTGGTTGTTGGTGCCGGTTGAGTAGCCGGTGTTTGTTCGGTTGCCGTTTTCGTCGTAGGTATACGACTCGTCGGAAGAAATGCCACTACGATCGGCCCCGGTCAATTGATCCGTATCGTCGTAGCTGTAGGTCGCGTCTTCAGCCGAGTAGCCGTAGACCGTGAACGCCGTCAGACGGTTGCCTTCGTCGTAGGCCCAGGTATAGCCAGCGAGCGTGCTGGAGCCGCCATCGGCATGGGTCAGGCTGGTGAGGCGGTCGGCCGCGTCATAGCCATAAGTGCTGGTCGCGACCAGTTCGGTCCCGGTCAGGTCGGCGTAGCGAGTAATCGACGTGAACTGCCCCTTGTCTTCGGCATCGTAGGCGAAGTCGACCCGTTTTTCGGTGACCGCATTGCCGCCTGACTGACTAGCCTGCGTGACCTGGGTCATGCGGTTCAGATAGTCGTAGGAATAGGTGTTGATCAGATCATCCGTGCCGTCGATCTCCGCCGCCAAGCTCGTGCGACGGCCCAGGGCGTCGTACGCCTCATCAATCACCACGTCGAAGCCAAGAGCCGCCAGGTCGTGCGTGGTGCTCGTGTTGCGGCCCAGGTTGTCGTAAGTGAACGTGTAGGTCGCTGCCGGATCGCTGGCACTGGTCAACTGCGAAGCGGCATCAAACGTGTAGCTGAGTGTTCGCTCTACATTGACGCCATCTATCCATTTTTCGGCGGTGCGACGTTGTAAGTCATCATATTCGTAGACGGTCACTCGGCCGTTGCGGTCGGTGTATTCGACCACGTTACCAGCAGCGTCGTACTCGTAGGTTCGCGTATCGTTCAGCTCATTTGTATTGGTGAGCATTCGGTTAAGAGCATCGTACGTCCAGGTGGTTGTGTTCGACACTGGATCGGTGAGCGTCAGGCGGTTGCCGTTGGCGTCGTAGGTATAGGTCGTCTCGCCCAATTCGGCATCCGTCTTTTTCACAACACGGCCCAGGTGGTCATACTCGTAACTGGTCGTATGGCCCAGAGCATCAGTTTCGCTGGTCGTTCGCCCGACATCATCGTATGTGAAACTGGTCGAGGCGGCGACTTCACTACCGTTGGTGCTGGCCTGCCCCGAACCGGTCAACTGGACCTCGAACGACGATTCATCATTGTCATCGTTGTTAATCGTCAGCGTAGCCGAATATGAGGCGACCGTGGTCGGAGTAAACTGGACGGTGATCGTGGTCGACTCACCAGCGGCAATTTCGTCGTCCGAGTAAGAAATAATTTTAAAAACGCTAGGAAGCGTGATTGAACTGATCGTGAGCGGACTGTCGCCGATGTTGGTGATCTCGAAGGTGCGAATCGCAGTACTTCCCACATCGACTGTGCCGAAGCCCACGGTCGAGGAACCATCTGTCAGGACAAGCCCTTCGAGAACCCCGTCGGTAACAACGATTTCCGGACCTCCAGTCGCCGAGCCTGTGGCCCCAGTCCCTGAGCCCAGCGCGGAACCGAGAGCCAAGCCCACATCATCGGGATCGGCCTCGGTGATCTTGGTGATCCGTCCCAAGTTGTCGTATTCGTAGCTCGTTTTTCCATCGCGGGTGATGGTGGCCGCCAGTTCCCCGTCGTCGTTGTACTGATAGAGGGTTACCGGAGCCTGTTGCGAGCCCGCGCCATCGGGGTCCGGTTCATAGATGGCAATCTGTCGTCCCAGGGCATCGTAGGCATAGACGGTTGTACCGCGCGGATCGGTCATCGTCGCAATGAGGTCCGCCGAGTTGTACGTATAACTGACCGTCTGCGATTCAGCATCGGTCACGCTGGCCAACTGCCCGCTACTGTTATACGTGTAGGTCGTGACTGGTGCCGCCAGAGGCCCGGCAGGCGCGATTCCATCCGGATCGGGCAGCGTCTCGGTAAGCAGCCGTCCCATCGCGTCGTAGGTGTAGCTGGTTGTCCGCCCGAGTGGATCGGTTTCACTGAGCAGTTGCCCATTGGCGTCGTATTCGTAGCTGTAAACGGGGGAAGTCGCTGAACCGGCTCCATCGGGATCGGGCAGGGTAACCGAGATTTGCCTTCCCAGGTTGTCATACGCGTAGGTCGTGACGTTCCCTAGTTCGTCGGTCATGCTCGTGAGTCGATCGTTGGCGTCGTAGACGAACGAAACTTCCGGAGATGATTGCGCACCGGCCCCATCGGGATCCGCATAAATGACCTTGGTTTGGCGACCCAGGTCGTCGTACTCATAGGTAGTTACGCCTCCATTCGGATCGGTCATGCTGACCAGTTGGCCGAATTCGTCGTACCCATACTCGGTCACCGGAGAGGTCATCGCCCCGACGCCGTCTGGGTCAGGCGAAGTGATTTTGATGACTCGATTCAGATCGTCGTATTCGTAAGTGGTGACATTGCCGAGGGCATCCGTTTCGGTCAGCACGTTTCCGGCATCATCGTAGGTGGTGCTGGAGACGGGAGCGGATTGACCGCCAACTCCATCCGGATCGGGCAAGGTTACGCTGGTTCTGCGACGACGGTTGTCGTAAGTATGCGATGTCGTTCCCTTGGGCGTGGTGACCGAAGCAATTTGCCCGGTAGCCGTGTAGGAGTAGGTGTTCACCAGGGCTGCGAGCGCACCGGCTCCATCGGGATCGGCCGTTTCGACTTCCACCAGCCGATTTAGTTCATCATACGTGTAGGTCGTCGTGCCCAGCGGCGTTGTTTCGGTGAGCAGATTGCTTTCCGAATCGTAGGTGTAGGTTGTGGTGATTCCACTGAAGTCGGTTTCGCTGACGAAGCGTCCGAAGGCATCGTAGACAGTCGTGCTGCTCAGTGCAGTAAGCGCCCCAGCACCATCTGGATCGGGTAACGACACCGAAATCTGACGTCCCAGATTGTCGTAGTTATAGGTCGTAACCTGACCGAGAGGATCGGTGACCGTCAGGATTCGGCCAGCGTCATCGTAGGTGTAGCTTGTTACCGGAGCGGTTTGCGGCCCGGCTCCATCCGGATCGGCTTCGGTGATTGAGGTCAGCAGGCCATCGGTATAGCCATAGGTCGTCACGTTCCCCAGCGGATCGGTGATGGTAAGGATGTTGCCATCGCTGTCGTAAGTGTAGGAAGTAACCGGAGCAGTTAGCGAACCTGCACCGTCCGGATCGGCTTCTGTGACCGAGGTGACTTGCCCCTTGGTGTTGTAGGTGTATGTGGTCGTCCTACCGTTTATGGATTCGGTGGCGAGAAGGTCAAAGTCGTTGTAGGTGTAGGTGACGACCGTGGCGGCTTGCGGCCCCGCCCCATCTGGATCTGCTGTTGTCACCGAGGTGACACGATCGAAGTTATCGTACGTGTAAGTCGTAACATTGCCCAACTCATCGGTTTCCGTGAGCATATTGCCAGCGGCGTCATAGGTGGCCAAAATGGTCGCTTCGTCGGCCGTGCCCACCGCATAGGTCACTGAGGTGCGATTCCCGTCGACATCGTATCCGAACTCGGTGACGACACCATCCGCTTCGGTGATCGATTCAACCAGGCCTATCGGCGGATCGGTTACCCCGACGGGAGCACCGGTGTAGGTATAGGTGGTGGTCAGGTCGTCTGTTTCTAGATTGATAGCGTCATCGATTTCCCCAATGATAATCGTCTCGGTCAGTAGCCACTGATTTGTGGCATCGTAAGCGTAGAGGGTGATGTTTCCATTAGCATCGATAAACTTGATCGGCTCATTCCAGGTCGCGTGGTACTCCCAGGTTCTTACTGAATCGTCCGGCAGCGTTTCAGTCAGTATATTACCGCTCGAGTCGTAGGAGTATTCGTAGACTGCCGCTTCTAGCGCGCCAGGACCGTCCGGATCGGCCTCGGTGATTTTGGTGACGTAACCCGCGGCGTTGCGGTCGTAGGTCGTGACGTTGCCTTCCGCATCTTTGACCGCAAGCAGATTGCCTTTTCGGTCGGTCTTGTAATAGGTGGTGACTCCATCGGTCGTCATCTCGCCCCAGGCATCTCCTTCAAGGGTCAGCGAGGCTGGATTCATCAATGTGCCGGTTCCCGATGCAGGAAGGTTCCGATAGGCGTAGTTATTGTATTCCGTGGAGCTACCATCAGGCGATATGCTTTCGATCAAAGCTCCTGAAGAATCACGGACGTACTGGATCGTTTCGCCGTTCGACTTGGCGATCGAATTGACCCTGCCTGTGCTGTCGTAGCTGTAAGTGTTCACGATCGGAACTAAGCTGCCTGCACCGTCTGGGTCAGGCGAAGTGATCGTTTCAATCCGGTCATTGACGTCGTACGTATAGGAGGTAACCCGTCCCAATTCATCGGTAATAGTGGTCAGCTTGCTAGACGTATAGCCATAGCTAGTGGTTTGGCCACCATGTTTGGTGATACTAGAGATTTCATCCGCAACGGAATCGCCATCGGCGTCGGTATAGCTGTAAGAGGTCTCACGGCCGCGTTTATCCTTCTTCGTGGTCGCCAACCCGGCACTATTGAAGGTGTAAGTCTCGCCTTCTTGATTCGTCAAGGTGTAGGTGCTGCTGCCGGAATCCCAGGCCAATTGACTGTAAGGATCGTTGGCAGCCGAGTAAGTGCCGTCCAAGTTATCCAGGAAGTGTGTCAGATTCCCATTGCCTAAATCAAGCAGCTTACCATCGGCAGATGTGGTGAGTTTGGCGAGATCGTCCACAACTCCATTGCCAAGGGCATCATTTGGCTTCGAGACCAAGAGTTCGCCCGAGAAATTGAAGTTATTCAACGCGGAATCAAAGGCGGTACTGCTTAGTTTCGCAGTATAGTTGTAAGCCCCAGTCGCAAGACTCGACGTATTGAAGACGTGCGTCAAAGGCAGCGTGATTTCGCCTGACGACGGCAGGCCGTCTAGCGAGTAATAAACCGTCTCGACGGCTCCGCCTACCAACTGCCAAGCAACTGCCATGACACTGCCAGGCGGACGTTCTCCGGTCAAAGTCGCATTGATTGTAACTGGCTTGGTGTCTCCGCTGTTCTCGGCAGGCTTACTGGCTTTTTCAGGAAATCCTTTCGCGGAACAGCCGCAGTTGCAGTCGCAGGTAGGGGGCGTTTCGTTTGCAGAATCCTCGGCGACATTCGAAGGGCCATTTGGATCGCCGCCATCAAAGACAATCTTAATGGTGAAGGTTGCAGCACCCGAAAAATGGATATTCACATAGGCGGTGAATGGGTTCATAGTCGACAAATAGAGTTTTTTGACAATTACATCTCCATTTTGAAATCCGGTAGTGCTTCCTGAAATGCTAATTGGCCCAGAGGCTGACAGCGAGACGTCATTACTCGTTCCTGGAGGCGCATCCCAAGTCGCAGTTATGTGTAAATCTAGATAATCGCCCGTTGAATCGGTGAGAACTTCTTCGTAAGAAGCCTGTGCCCGTTCTACCGGAATCAGTTCTCCTGTGTCGTCGTCCATGAAGTCGCCATCAGATCCCGTCATGGAAAATAATGGATACGTTGTTAACAGTTCACGGCGTTCCATCGTTTCCAGGACCAAGTGGCGACGTTTCCTATGTTTTTTCGAGCAAGGAGATTCCACGAAACCCAATATGTGGTTTTTCCATGATGTTTTCTTGCGCGGCATCAGATAGATCCTTTGGTCTGAAATTTATAAGAAATCAGGAGTCGTGTCTTTTGGGAAAATGCTGAAGAGCCGGCGCGAGCGGCGGGTGACTCCAAGGGTCGTTAATGTTGGATATGTGCTAGGAGTAAAACTGAGGCAGGAATTACTCAAGCACATCGCTTTTCAATCCGAATTGACGGTTAATGCCTCTACCTGGTCGGCCTTGATTGGTTGCATCGAAGTTCTACTTGAGTTAGACGTCGTCGGTTCTGAAGGCATCGACGTTTGCGACATACTTCAGACGACATGCCCGCTCGATCAATTACAGATTCCTTCTGATTTCGTGATCGCCCAGCGTCGGATTGAAAAAACGTGTGGACCAATACGAATCGATAAATAACAAAAGGGATGAGTACGAGTTGGCTGGCACCGTCTGGAGAAAAACTAGCAATCGCTTTAAAGGATTGCACTAGCGTTTTGGCGCAAAATTTCTTCTCACCAGATGTCCGGAATTTTGATTGCGCAGCAGCTCTTGATGCGTTGATTTTAAATGCTTGAAATCCCGCTAGATCACAAGCCAAGCGGTTGTGAGTGGGAAGTGAAGTTCACGTGATGCACATTAAATCTTCATCAAAAAGTGACCGAAAAAAATGGTCTGCGAATACCACGACTGGGTATCGTGGGCTATGGCACATCGGTGTAAAAAATTTCTCGCAGAGAATGGCTAATGAGTGGGTGAGCGTGCCTGCGGGAACTCCCGGCGGATCAAGACCTGGCTGGTTATGATCGACATGGAAGTGCTGAACATCGAACCTGGATCGCCGTGGCAAAACGGCTTATGCGAAAATTTCAACAGCCGCCTTCGCGACGAGTACCTGCACCAGACCGACCTGCTGAGTGAGTCGGACGCACGGATCAAAGCTCGGGCCTGGCGAAAGAATTTCAACGAGCGACGACCGCACAGTTCACTGGGCTACTTGACCCCAGCCGAGTTCGCGAGTCGCTGTGCTGCTTCCGCTAACCGAATACCACTTAACCCGCATCGCCACCGCCCTTTAATCGCACCACAAGTGTGGCAGCGAAAAAGCACAAACGACAGAAGTTGAAACCACTGCTGTAGAACTGATTCGTTGTCTAACAACACCTTTACATCACTCGCCTGATGGTTTCCTAAACCTCTGGCAAACGTGGGCTCTCAACTCGACCCAAAATCGAACTGTGGAGCCTAAGCTCGGCATCTTTGGCCCTTTTCACCATTGCCCGAAAATACCCAGCCGGTTTGAGAACGGGCACGTCTTCACGCATGGTCGCTCGATCGGTCAACAGCAAGCATATCGCCGCCCCGTTCCGTCCCAAAAGGTGACAAGCTTCCGACCAACTGCGTTGGTTGACGTTCAACTCCGGCTTCAGCCGGTAAGCCGCCTCGACGACATCTGACCAACTCATGGCCCTCGGTTCCAATGGCAACCGTTCCCGAAAACGGTCACTCGCGGCAAGAAGGACCTGCTTGAGTGAAATATGCTGAAGCCCGGTTGCTTCGATGATCGCTCCGCGATCTAACCGCCCTTCCCTGCCCCCGGTTTCATTCTTTTCGATGCCTGTAGACCGCACCAGACGTTCGGCTACGCTTTCCTGGAAGCCTTTGTCCGCAGGACTATCTGTATCTGATTTATCAGATGATTGCTGAGTGGTAGATTTGTAGTGGGCGAACTGGGGGTCGCCCTTGGATGAACTTTTGCATGTTTTCGGGACCGATCCCAAGCTGGTTTTGGCCGTTGAATCCTGTTCCTGGGGCTGAGGCAATATTGCTGCCACCTGGGAATGAAGTTGCTTGTGATCTCCAAGAAGGTCGCGAAGTGTTTCCAGTGACAGGTGCGTTCGTATCTGGATGGCGATTGTCTCGTAAGAACGCTCCCATTGAGCAAGTTCCAAAGGACAACTCCCCTCCTCCCGCTCAAGTTCCAGCAGCATGGCTCGGATCTGTCGTCGATACCAGGAGATCTGACGTTTCGTCTCCATCCAGGCACGGTCGTACACTTGCTTTTGCTGAAGCTTGTCCTCCAATTCTGCTCGAAGATAGGCCAACGGCGTTAGGTCGACGCCATAGGCGTAGATGATCGCCCCGGTTCGCGGATCGCGTTGCCCATAGCGTTTATGTCCCCCGCAATCGTGCCAACTGATTGCTCCCGCCTTGAAGAGCTGCTGCTCAAGCTTCTGGATCTGTCGTTCGGAAACTCCTAGGTCGAGTGCTGTCCTCGAAAGGGATTGGTAGACAATCGGACGACTTTCCGCGCGCCAGTCCTGATCGCGAGTATATGCTAGATAGTAATCGAGAAGC
This sequence comes from Blastopirellula marina, assembly GCF_002967715.1. Taxonomy (NCBI): domain Bacteria; kingdom Pseudomonadati; phylum Planctomycetota; class Planctomycetia; order Pirellulales; family Pirellulaceae; genus Blastopirellula; species Blastopirellula marina. The sequence continues at coordinate 11,838 of NZ_PUIA01000012.1, read as the reverse complement.
TGAATTGTTCGGGGCGTAAAACCGGCTAACTTCCCTACTTTCTTGACGAGCAACAAAAGGTCGTAACGGTTGACATCTTCTTCCAGTCCCTGAAAGTCTTCGCAGAACTGTAGAGATTGGCGATATTGAGGAGAAGAGACACGCCCTCCTCCACTTCTAAATTGTCCTGTGGTTGGACGCATGTTTGAGGTTTCCATAATGTCTATGGCCGAACAGCCGGGAACGCCAAGCGAAGTTCAAGCAGGAACATTCGCGAAGAAATCAGGATGCAACAATCCACTGCAGTTCATTTTTGATTTGCATCCGTAGTCGAAGAGCGCTAGAGTGGTTTTGAGAATTCGAGATCACCCTAGAGAGACTCTTCCAGATCACCGCCGCGCCAACGGCGGTTTTCTTTTTTCAGGGCATTCGTGCTGGTCGGCGCGCTCCTTTCGTGTGGTTGGTTAGGATCTGAATGGCCCAGAGTGGCCCATTCGGCGAGACAATGGCCGCGATTCGACCATCGATGGAATCACCCTACACCATTTTGCCCCCGCTGAGCAAGAACTTGTCCAAGTGGTCACCACTGAACAGTTCCGCACGACCACTGCCCTGTTCAACGGGGCGGCTGTTCAGCGCAATTCATCTGGTGTTGAACTACCTCCCCTACTCCACGCATTCTGCGGTCCCTAACGAAACGCCGCGTTGCACACTGGTCACCACCTGAACAGCGCCTCTGTTGAACAGGCTGCCTATGTGAACGACCAGGCTGTTCAATAGGGAAATGACCACTGTCCTGCCCTGGTGAACAGTCCTCATGTGAACAACTCTCAGGCCCGTACGAAAGCGGTTGTCAGGCGGGCATTTTTCGTGCTAGGGTGACCAGAATAGTGTTCAACTTCTGTCCAATTGTTTAACAGTGTCCAAAACTCAGTATTCCATTTCCCAAGCCCATCGCATCACCGGCAAGTCGCGGACGACGATCTCCGCCCATATGGATTCTGGCAAGCTGTCCTTCCAGAAAACCAAAGGGGGGAACCGAGTTTTGGAAGCAAGCGAGCTTTTGCGAGTCTATGGGGATGATTGCAACTTTGATTTGGCCGAGACATCGAATAGCAAACAAGCGGCCCAGCGGAGTAGGGCAGGGGAGACAAGTGAATCGGAGTTGAACAGTGATGTCCAAGTTGTTCAACAGAAACTAGAGCGAGAAGTCCAAGAGCGGGAACGAGAACGCGAACAATACCGCCAGCAAATCGACCACCTGCAAGACGCCCTTAAGCTCGCCCAGGAAGGGCACAACAAGGCAACGCTCCTGCTGGAACACCGTTCCGAGCGGGTAGGGGACTGGGATCAATCTCTTCGTGCTTTGGAAGAACGCTTGGCCAACTACGAAAAACGAGCGGAAGAAGAGCGCGAAGCCGTGCGGCAAAGCAAGAAACAGGCGATGCAGTTCAAGCAGGCGTATGAAGCGGAAAAGTCGAAATCGATTTGGCAAAAACTAATCGGATGAGAAGCCATTCCTGTCCTCGCGTTTCCATCAGAACAAGTCAAGCTGGGTCGTGCCATTCGGTGGTTCCGGAGGATCATTGATTGTTGGCTTTGAGGGAGGTTTTTGACCGGAGGCAGCGTAGTTGAAAGGGGACTGAGCCACAGGAACCTCCCTGATCACGCCGCCGCGAAGGTGAAACCCGATTTTGAAAACACGACTCACCTCCAGGCTTAAGGAATTTTGCGTAACAGCCCAACCGTACAAGCCATTGAGGCCCATGTTGATGCTCGTCATGGCCGTGCATCTGGGATCGATATCTTGACCCGTATAATCCCAGCGAGGATATTTCTTTCCTATCGCCAAAAGAAACCGCCCCGAGCCGCAGGCCGGATCGCAGACACTTTTTCGTTCTTGGGAATCATCCGCATCAACGGTCAATTCCGCCATGAGAAAAGTTACGGCGTCTGGAGTTAAGTACAATGAGTGCTCCCCGTAAGAAATGGCCCCCTGGAAAATATCTCCCAAAACGTCCTGGCCGGTCTCTTCCATGACGTTCACAAGCGTGGCAAAGGCGCGCACAATCGCGTCGATTCCGCGTTGTCCTTTCTTGCCCTTGGCATATCCTTTGGCGACCGTCTTGAGATATTCTTCCTCGGCGGTGCCTCCCGATAGGCTGCATCGAACGAATGTTAGGAAGTCGGAAAACGCTTCCCCGCGTCCGAGCCCCGCTTTTTCGCCCGCTGTCTCAATGTGGTCGAGAACCTTTCGGCTGCCTGCAATAAATAACTGTTCCTTGGCCATCTCGGAAGGAACATGCCACAGCACGGAAATCAACTCAACAATTTTTAACGTAGATATGAACTTGGGAGGAGGGGAGATTCATTCTCTGAGGGATCATGATCCCAACCTGAATTCAGGTTCTGGCTTCGTCGGTTTCGGAGGATCGGCTCTCGCCCCGCCTGGAGCCGATCCTTTGAGACCGTAAGAAGCCTGTCTGAACCACCAACCAATTTTCAAGCTTTTTCAACTACCCCTGGCTTTGTTGGCGAGGGGGTGAGGCTCTCTTACTTTCTCGATAGAATCTTCTCAGTGAAACTTTGAGGAGAAAAATGCTAACACCTTCCACATACCAACTACCACCCCCAGAGAATTGGCAGAATTTCGAGCATTTGTGCTGGAGATTGTGGAGGGCTGTGCATGTGGGCTGTGAAGTTCAGAAGAACGGTCGTGGCGGTCAAAGGCAGAACGGCGTTGATGTCTTCGTGCATACCCAGCAGGGAAGTTGGATCGGGATACAGTGCAAAGGTAAGGATAACTATCAAGACAAAAAGGTGACTCGGGCTGAGTTGAGGCGTGAAGTCAAGGCTGCGGATAATTTTAGGCCAAAGTTGTCTGAGTATATTTTGGCGACTACCGCTCGTCGTGATGGCGGGATACAAGAATTCGCCAGAATACTGACAGTTGAACGGGGCAAAAAGGGACTGTTTCCCGTAAGAGTACGCAGTTGGGATGATATTCGTGATCTGTTGGACAGTCACCCAGAGGTTGTTAGTGAGGTCTATAAAGGAGCCCCGTTTGTTCAAGATGTGCCAATATTAGTCAATCATCTAGTCCATCTGCTCGGATTGGATGCCCCGCGCGGGGACGCTAATCATCAGGATTTACCAAATAGCAAAGCGATTGCGATTCGTGATGCAATTTCTGCCCTGGGAACAAAACGACATGGCGATCACGATCAATTGCTTGAGGATATTGGCCCAGAATCAACAGGCAAGCTTATGGGAGGAAAGCAGAGGCGTCAGAAAGCAAGACGCCCAAGAGTTACAAAAAGGGGTGTAACTCCAACAATACTTTCGCCGGAGCGTACAAGATTGTTGGCCCTTATTGCAACAACTCCCAGGCCTTTTTCAGTCGAGGATTTAAAACGCATCTTTCCCCACATCGATTGGAAAGAGGACATTCGATATTTTCGTCGCAAGCAATTGCTAAAGACGGAGAATGGCAAGCTCTCGGTTCCAAAGGGAATTCGGCAATCGATCATGCCAAAAAAGACCGACGAGGATGTCTACCTCAAAGAGTGGATCAATGTCCTGGAACCGCTGAAAGCGCATCCCGATACCGCTATTTTTCTGGCGATGCAACAAGTGAAATCCGGGCTAGTCGTTGAGGCGGTTGAAACTCTCGTGGAAATGGCAGAAACACTCTTTCCTGGCCCTTGGAATGAAATATGCCTTTCTTGGTTGTTGGAAGCTGATCGACCAGAGTTCACTTCGCGATTGTCGCAAGAGCAGCGTGTCCACTATTTAAACGCCGTCGCACTATGTTATTCACGTTCCAGGCAATTTACGAAAGCAGTGTCATGGTTCGTAAAAATGAGAAGGTTCAGCAAACGAGTTGGTCACAATTGGGGAGTTGGGCAGTCCTACCACAACTGCGGTATTGCGTATCTCGAAGCGGGAGATTTGAAGAACGCAGCAACTAACTTTCAAAAATCGATTGATCACGTAAGGGAGACCGGCGATAAGTTCCTATTAGGGCGATCTCTCTATGAACTGGCAATGACGTTATCCAGTTCCTCATACGAAAAAGCGGAACAATTGTTTTCCGAAAGTGAGCAAGTCAAACGAGATAACGGTGATGACGATGGCCTCTTGGGAATTTATCACGGGCGTGCGACTCTGGCCGTACAGCGAGGTGATTTTAAAGACGCATTGGATTGGTTTCGCAAAGCGGAACAATCGGCTCAAAAGGTCGGCCATTTTCACGCCGTCGCTCTAGAAACATACAATATTGGCAAGACTTTCGCAGACCTTGGTGATCTTGAACAGTCGTTAAGTTACGCTCAGCGGGCCAAAGAGTTAGCAGAAAAAGATGAGTTTCCTGATGTTCTCCTGCTTTCAGTAGGGGGAGAGGCGTTGGCATATCATCACTTGGGATGGCATGACAAAGCCGAGGCTGCGTTCCGTCAACTTTTCGAATTGCATTCCGAGGAAGGAAAACATCGAGAAGCGGTCATCGCCTTACACGATGCTGGAGCTGCATTGGCGAGTCAAAGGAAGTACAACGACGCTCGCAAGACTCTTGCCAAAGCTTCCAAGCTGGCCGCTCAGTTTAAAATCCGGGAATGGCTTTACCAATCTCAAGCCGACATCGCCCTCACTCATTCGATGGAGGGTAACGACACAAAAGCATTATCCGTACTTCGCTCGAAGGCGCAACATGCTGAAAGTTGTGGAGAGAATTGGGTTGCCACGAAGCTCTGGATTGACGTCATTGAATTACTGCTCAAGTGTGATGCATCGCATACCCGGATTAAATCAGCTGTAGATCGTGCTTTGGGGGCGGCAGAGGTTCTGGATGATAAATCATCGCTTCAAGCCAAAATCTACGCCAATTGGTATTGGTTGTGTTGGCAACGACAAGAGTACGACGATAGTTTGCGAGCACTTGAAGACATGTTAGCTGCTGCTCGACGTTCGAAGGACAACGAGTTAATCGGTCGCGCAGAGGACCAACTCGGCGTGTGTCTCCAGCAATTGGGAAGATTTGACGAAGCCGTTTCAAAGCATCGTCGTGCGCGAAGTGCCGCCGTTCGTGCAGGAAATCAGGAACTTGTTGAAGCGATATCGAGCAATTTGGGAAGTGCCCTGCGAAATGTAGGACGCCATGCGAAGGCTCGTGAAGCATACGACGAAGCAGAAAGGATCGCGCTCGGACGTGGTGATATCGAAGCGGCAATTGGGATTGCACACAATCGGGCACTTTCGTGGCAAGCACAAGATGAGCTTGATCAGGCAGAGAATGATTTCAGGGAGTGTCGCGATAAAGCGCGACGTAGAGGATTCCATGGGGAGTATGTACGCGCACTCCATGCGTTGGCGAATGTTTCATGGCAGCGAGGCAACGTTCGTGAAGCAGTGAAAAGATATCAGCGCGCCTTGGATGCTGCTGAAAAGTTCCTAGATTCCGAACGGCATCGCATATGTATCAACTACGCCGTAGCGCTTCGCCACAAAAATGAGGAGGAAAAAGCGGTTGCTGTGCTGGAATCGGCAAGTGTGGATTTTCAGGGATTGCCTGATGCTCACGTCTACCATTCATTACTCGGAGATCTCTACGAGGATGTTGGCAATTTGGATTTAGCTGCCAAGCAGTGGAAGCTGGCTCAACTGAATGCCATGCGAACCAGGGACGAGAGTGCCATTGCGACAAGTGCCAGTTTGTTGGCTGCATTTGAGGGAGAGGCGGGACGACTGGAGGAGGCTGACCGCAATTGTCAGTTGGCTCTAGGGCACGAGAGTATTCCTGAATTGAGACTTCCCCTCCTCGTTCAGCGACTGGGTGTCGTGTTGGAACTTGATGATGAAGCCTTGATAAACGAAGTGCTTGAAGAAATTCAGATCTTAGCAATTGAAACAAAGACGGACGATGATTTGATCGATGCCCTGACCATGCTGGGAGAATACAACTGGGAGAAAAAGCTTGAAGATGATTCGATCAAGTCTTTTATTCTAGCTATGTCGCGTTGTCCCCAAACGGACTTCGAGCGGTTTGTCGAAATCGGGTCGATCGCAGCCAGCAAATTGGCAAGCCTTTGGAACGATGGTCCTGAACGGAGTTCCGCACTGCTGAATTCCACAATGGATTGGCTTGTAGAAGAGCAGGGGTGTAAACAAACGGCGATATTATTGTGGCCTTTTGCGGTCGGTGAGCGAGTTGCTAAGGATATTTCCACGTCAGACTTTCAAGCTGTAGATGAGTTGCAGATCAGTGAGAAGATTTTCGGAATTGTGATGGAAGAAGTCTTGGCTGTATGCGGAAAATGACATGAGGGGTCAAAATAGGCAATTTCGTGGCAATGCAGCTAATATTCACGTTGCCATCCGTCAGGAAAACGTATACGTTTTTTTCTGACGGAATCAGGCAAGTCATGACAATCTTTCGAGACGAAATCCAAAATCTAATCCATGCTAGAGGTCGCGGTAACGTCTTTACTTCCAAGGACTTTCTCGATACATGCAAGTGGGACGTCACCGATGAAGCCCTCTTGCGTCCAATGATAAACGGCGAAATTGGGCGGTTGGGAAGAGGGCACTATCATTACCCTCGACTCAACGAGCGGCGGTATCTCTCCTTGAGGCCTGAATTAGACGAAATTGAGAAGGCCCTAGCCGGGGAGCCCGCATGAAGAAAGGCCCGAAACCAAAGAAGAAGACCAAGAGTGGCCTCGTCCCATCGTCTCCGAAGGTAGTACCCGCCCAGGCAGATTTCGATGCCGTTCTGGAACTGATCGACGCCGCCCGGACGAAAGCTGTCGCGACCGTCAATACGACGCTGATCGAGCTTTATTGGAGCATCGGCGAGTTCATTCAGGGGAAGATCGCCGACGACGGTTGGGGAAAAGGAACGGTCGAGACCCTGGCCGAGCACATTCGCCGGAAACAGCCCAACGTTCGTGGCTACTCGGCCAGCAATCTCTGGCGGATGATGCAATTTTTCGAGACCTACCAGGACCAGCCAAAACTCGCACCACTGGTGCGAGAATTACCCTGGACCCACAACCTGCTCATCATGAGCAGGTGCAAGCGGGACGATGAACGCGAGTTCTACCTGCGGCTCGCAACCCGTGAAAAATGGGGCAAGAGGGAACTTCAGCGACAACTCAGTGGGGCACTCTTCGAGCGGGTTGCTCTCTCACCACCAAAACTCGCACCGGCGGTGCGAGAAATTCATCCCGAGGCGGCGTCCATCTTCAAGGACAGCTACCTCGTCGAGTTCCTGGACCTGCCGTCCGCCCACTCCGAGGCGGATCTTGAACATGCCTTGGTCGAGAAGCTCAAGCAGTTCCTGATCGAATTGGGTCGGGATTTCTGCTTCATCGGGAGCCAGTACACGGTTCAAGTCGGCGGGCGCGACTTTGCCATCGATCTACTGTTCTTCAACCGGGCGCTCAACTGCCTGGTCGCCTTCGAATTGAAGATCGAGGAATTCCAGCCGGAGCACCTGGGCAAGCTGGAATTCTATCTGGAGGCCCTCGACCGCGACGTGAAGAAGCCGCACGAGCGGCCTTCGATTGGCGTGCTACTCTGTGCCACGAAGGACCACGAAGTCGTGGAATACGCCCTCTCGCGGGCCGCATCACCCGCCTTGGTTTCGGAATATCAGACCTGCCTGCCGGATAAGAAGCTGCTGCAAGCCAAACTCCACGAGTTCTATGAACTGGCTCAGGAACAGGCAGCACCATCGGCCACGCCATCCAAAGGGCGTAAGAAATAACCGAAGAAAGTGCTTGTCAGAAAAACGTACTCATTCCTCTGACCGGCACGATATCGGATATTACCGATCACGGTCGTCGTCACGCTCATGAAAACGGCCCCGTTCCCGTCGATCTTGAAATCGATCGCGGTATTCATCGATTTGTTTCGCAGCCTGATCGGCTCCTTCCTTCGGCAATAAATCACTCGGATTTGTCCGAGGCTGTTCCATATGCCGAACGTTCCGATCATTCTCTGGTCCATTCCGCTCACATTCCAACTGCTTTAGTCGATATAATTCACGCCGCATCTGACGGCCTTTCTCCAGCCAGTCGGCGCGAATACGGGCTTTTTCAAGATCTCGGATGAGCAACAAATCATTTCGATCTCGCTGAAATCGCTGACGATTTACGAGCAACTGGCGATTCTGAAATGCTCTCATCCGTTCGACTATCGAACGCTCTTCCGCCTTCTGTTGTTTCTCAAGTTCTTTATCCTGTAACGCGTGCTGACGCTCTAACGCTTTTCGCCGAGCACCGGTGCTTACGATGAGTTCAAACGCTTGGGAAATTGTCTTCACTCGTCCATCATCACGACTCGCTAGGCCAATGAAGCTCCGAAAATCGATTGAGCGAATGACGTTCCGCATCCAGCCAATCGCTCGTTCTTCTTCCAATTCAAAATGCCGAATCTCAGCCTGTTGCTGGTAATAGAGTTCGCCCCAACGGGGGCGATAACGATTACGAATCTGCATGAGTTCCTGCCCAATTGCGTGCTTTGCACGCTCGCGGATTTCCGCGACTCGCTGCCGGTGGCCGACTTCTAGTTCGGCCCACTGTTTAGTATGCCTTTGCTGTTGCTGACGCTCTCTTTCTTTGATGGCATGGGCCATCTGGCGGTGTTGCTCTTCTAGCTGTTTCTTCGCATCGTTGTCGTTGACTGCTTGCTGCATTTCGACGAGATGTCTCGTTTTGTTACCTTCTGCTTTGACATACTCACCGCGTTCTCGGGCTTTCTCATTGATTACCCGCTGATCGCAGTAGATCTTGCCGCGCTCTTTCTCGTACTTCTTGGCCCAACGCGAGAGTTTTCGGTAGTCATTGAAGTCCTTCGGCAATCTTCCGTCTTCAGGTGAAACGCGGTTCACGAGGATATGAACGTGTGGCTGCGGTTCGTCATCGTGGCAGACGATAAGGGTCTGCCGGTCGTCAAGTCTGACGGCCCTGATTGCACCGTATGCCGCGCGAAGCATTTCTTCTTTCGACAGGTCTTTCGCCTCTTCGGCATGCCAAGAAAGCGTTAGGTGGAGCACCGGGCCTTTTCCTGGCTTGCCGCCAGGGCGGATGCCCGCTTCGCGTTTTAGCCGGTCCTGGTCTTTGGCGGTAACCGCCATAACACGCCACGCAGCGTCTGGGTTTTTGGTCGCCAGGTTGCGTGTTGATGTCCAGGCGACACGTTGCCGTGTCGTGGCATTCTTATCATGCAATAGGTAGGTGGCACACCCCTTGAAACTCTGTCCATACTTAGTGTGAACGCGATCAATCAAGGGACATCACCAGCTTTTCGAGGACGGTTGCTAGTTGCTTCTGAGACTGCTTGATCTCCGTAGGAAGGACTTCCCAGTCCGGACGAACTTGACGATCCGTATGCAAATAAAGGGCAACCTGGTTCGTGACATTTCCGAGGGCGGAAATCTGCCGTCCAAGTTGATTTACCTCGCCGATCAACGCGTACTTGATCCGGCGTTCTGGGGCGGCAATGATCTGGTGCCCTAAACAGCGACGACGCAGATAGTCGGCAACATCCAAGCCCGCCGCGTCAGCCTGCTGGCGGAGATGTTCGACTTCTGCGAGAGTGAAGCGAAGGTTGTAACGTTCGCTTCGCTTCTCGTTTGCGTGCTTCTTAGGTCGCGCCATGATTGCACCTCATTCGTCAAAAAGTGGACGTCGTGCCATGCGTATCATGGTTCACGTTGAACCGCTGAATGTTGCACGGTGGGGGCACCGAATGAGGTTCCGCCCAGGCAATCCAACGGCCCACGTTGGCCAGATAGGTCCCGCAGCGAAGCGGAGGGGTATTGGGTGGTCGAAAAAACGAAGTTTTGAGGCACCCAATACATATCTGGCTACTCGTCCTCTGGGTGCCTTTTAGCTCAACTTTCAGTGGCACGTCAAGCAATTTGAATGCGTGTCATTCTTGCTCCCCTGGTCACCGCATGGTGCGTCTCATTTGATGACTTCGGTTTGCGCCGGAATGGTTCTCCTTGCCTGAGCGAGGGTAGGGCAGGGGCGTGGCAACAACGTGGTTTGTTGAGCGCGTTTTGTGTTTCCAAAAATCTTGATGAATTTTTCCCGGTAGCTCGTTGCGAACACGTTTCGTGTTACTCGACAATGATCGCACGATAGTCACCTGTACTCGGTTCACACACAAGGAATGTAACCATGGCCCGCGTCTTCACCGGTCCCGTTGAACTCTCAGAGATTCCCACGCCCAGTCATACGCCGCTCTTTATCGGCACGCAAATTCGCCTGACGTTTCAATGCAGAGAGATCACCGCCGACGTCAACTCAGGGAGTTTTCCTGCGATTAAGATTGGAACACAACGCGTCCAAACCTTTCAGGAATGGCAACAACATGAAGTACTGCTGAACGGTTTTCTGGTTGGCACGATCGACAAGGCGTCGTCTGGACCGCAGGAGTTCGTATTTCCGTTCCAGCCGCGCGTTTTGAAGGTCGACGCCACGGCTCAGCCGCACGAGTTGCCCCTGGATGCGGTCAACGTGTTGACCGTTCAAATTGGGAGCGGTGGTTTCGGTTTGAACGATAGTTTTGACGTCGAGTACATCGATTTCGAGGGCTTCAATACGAGCTTAGGTTGATCGAGGTAGATAGACGAAAATGCCCGCTCCAACATTGAAGCGGGCATTGCTTGTAAATAGGTCGTAGGAGCTCAATGGACTTGGATACTACCGTCTTCTTGCGGCGTACGGTCCTGTCCGCGAAGTTCGAGTAGGCGGTTATATGCCTTGCGGTGTAGTTCGGCTGCTCGCAGGTTCTCCGTGCCGCTAAAGCTGTAGGAATCACGGAACGTATCACCTTGCTTGAAGGTGCGAGAAACCGTCACGGAGTAGTAGTGCCCTGCGTCACGTTTGTTGAGCCAGACGGCGGCCTTCAAGGCTCCGTCGCGAATGGTGAATACCGGTTTTTGTTTCGTAGTCGTCATGATATTTCTCCTTGGGTTGTGGATGACTGATGCAGTCCGACCGGCGCGTCGCCAAGACGCAGCGTCAAGGGTTTACCGCCACGCGGCGCGGCTAAAAATTCGATTCGAATTTTTCGACTGCCCCTTGAAGCTAGGCTGCGATTAGCCAGGATGCATCGACAGTCTAACACTTGCCCAAGGATCCTATGGCGACGTGGAACCGGCTTGGAAATGTCTCACGCCTGAGAATCGATAGGATCAACCTTCCCTGGCGGGTCTCCAGTCTTGGAAACCCCATCCAAACAATCTCTAAAGCGAATTGTTCGGAGCCTGAAAAAGAGTGCAAGCGAAAACGCTTGCTGAATCAATAAATTATAAATAATACTTGAAAAGTGATCCGCTTTATGTCAATCTCCTCCCGAACTTACGGAAGGAAAAAGGCAATGACGGAACCAACAATTGAATCGCAACTAAAAGAAAGGGCCAACATACTATTTGCTCAATGTAGTGCCTGGGTGGCTGGGTTGGTGAACTGAAATGCCCCAAAAACCTGGCCCACCGTTATGAGAGTTCGGATTGGGTAAAAGGAATCGCAGTGGGCTGCTGGAGTGAGGGCGTAGCCCGAACGGAAGCAGGCCACTGCGACGCGAAATCTGCGGGGGTCTGGCCGCCCAGACTGCCGTGTGGGCGGCGGTGGTTGTACGTGTGTCGCCAAGCCGTGATCAGCGTACGAGCCTCGGCCAGCGTCGCGAACAGTTCGCAGTCCAGGCATTCGTCGCGGAGGCGACTGTGGAAGCTTTCGACGTATCCATTCTGCCACGGGCTGCCAGGTTCGATGAACGACGAACCCACGTCGATCTTCTTTAGGAACTGCTGCACGCGACGGCTGATGAACTCAGGGCCGTTGTCGCTAC